>CANRZQ010000011.1 GCA_947644475.1 uncultured Muribaculaceae bacterium | reverse complement strand
GCCATCGTGGTTGCCTGCGAGCCAATATATCGAGAAGCCGCCGTAGGATGCGCCTGTTGCGCCGATGCGGGCCGGGTCGATGTACGATTCTTTTTTCATGTCGTCGACAGCGGCGAGGTAGTCGCGCATGTTCTGGCCGGGATAATCCTTGGAAATCTGCTCTTCCCATTCGGTGCCGAATCCGGGTACGCCACGACGGTTGGGGGCAATCATTATGTAGCCGTTAGAAGCCATCAATGCAAGATTCCAGCGATATGACCAGAATTGGCTGACAGAACTTTGGGGACCGCCCTGACAATACAGGATTGAGGGATAGGTCTTGGTGGAGTCAAAATCCTGCGGCTTCACAATCCATGTGAGCATCTGCTTGCCGTCGGTGGTGGGCACCATGCGTTTTTCAACAGAGGGCATGTTGAGCTGATTGAAAATATCGTCGTTGACCGCCGTGATGCGTTTGCCTTTTGCATCGGAGCCGTCGATGAGATATACTTCGTTGGGGCGAAGCATGGAGTGAGCCATTGTAACTACGGCAGTCTCGCTCACGGGAGAGAGTGAGTTGAAGTCGCATACATCTTCCGCAACAGTAGACACGGTTTTTGAGTCAACATCTATCGAGAATACCGGGGCGACACCTTGGTGGTACGCAATGAACCAAAGTGATTTGCCATTGGGATTCCAGGCGAACTCCTCGATTGTATAGTCCCAGTCGGCGGTGAGGTCGGTGATTTCGCCGGAAGCCATGTCGCGGACCATCAGGCGGTTCTTATCGGCTTCATATCCATCGCGCTCCATCGAAAGCCATGCCATCTTTGTGCCGTCGGGCGAGAATTTGGGCATTGTGTCATAGCCCATCATGCCGTCGGTGAGATTCTTTACGCTTTTGTCGGAGAGGTTGTAGATGAACAGGTCGGAATTGGTGGAGATTGCATATTCAAGCCCTGTTTTCTTGCGGCATGTGTAGACCACGGATTGAGAGTCGTTGGTCCATGCGAACGATTCTACGCCGCCGAAAGGTTTCATAGGCGACTCGTAAGGCTCGCCTTCGAGAATATCGACAAGGTCGGTGATTTTCGAGCCGGAGAAATTGCCAACAAAGGGGTGGGGAATTTCAGTGACCCATTCGTCCCAGTGTTTATACATGAGGTCGTCGACAACGCGGCCTGTCGCATCGGGCAGGTCGGGGTAGATGTCGGCAGCATCCTGAGAATACTTCACATTGCCAATCAATATCACCTTCTGCTCGTCGGGAGAGAAAAGGAAACCGTTGACTCCTTTTTCTGTTTCAGAAATTTGCTGGCGTCTGGATCCGTCGGCGTTCATGACCCATACCTGGGATTTGCCATCGGCATCGGGATAGAGGAAAGCAATGCGTCCGTCGGAAAGCCATACGGCAGAGTTTTCCGATTTGGCAGTGCGTGTAATGCGAGTCTGGTCGGAGCCGTCGACGTTCATAACATAAAGGTCGCGGTTCGACTTGTTCTGTTCGAGGCTCTCATAGGAGATGCCAAACAGGATTTTTTTACCGTCGGGCGACACTACCGGTTCGGTCACACGTCCGAGGGCTTCGAGGGCGTCGATGTCGAAAACACCGGTCTGGCTCTTGAAGTCGGGGCGGTCGATGATTTGCTCATCATCGGCCTGCTTCTGTGTGCAGGCTGAAAGGAGCAGCGCAGCCGATGAAGCCATTGCAAGAGATTTGATTAAATTCATAGAATAATATTTATAATGGAATTTTGTCAGTGAGCGTATTATTTGTTTCGATATGAAGGTCCCGGGTAGAGGCGGCGGATTAGGTCGGGCCGGTGGAGGCGGCGAAGTGAGGATGTGATGTCGGCCCGATAGGTTGAGTCGTACCAAAAGAAGTATTTGCGCTGCGCAAGTTTTTCTTCCGGGCGTGTAGCGGTGTATATTTTCTCGCCGGTGTAAGGATGCACTCCGGAATAATATATTTCTGTGGCGACAGTCATTGGCGTAGGGGTGAAGTCCTGAACCTGTTCAAGATGGAAGTCAAGGTCTTTTGTCTCAACGGCAAGTTCGGCCATATCCACTTCACGGCATCCCGGGTGACTTGATATAAAATAAGGTATCAGCTGCTGCCGCAGGCCTGCTTCGCGGTTCACACGGTCGAATATCCGCTTGAAGTCATGAAACAACTGAAAGGATGGCTTCCGCATGATTTCGAGCACGCGGTCGGCCGTATGTTCGGGCGCAACTTTAAGACGCCCGCTTACGTGGGCGGCAATCAGTTCCTCGTTGTACTTCCGGTTGGCCTCATCGATTTCTTTAATGCCTGTATGATGCATAGAAAGGTCATATCGGACCCCAGAGCCGACAAAAGATTTTTTTACTTCCGGGATTGCGTCTACGGCATGGTATATGTCGAGAAGCGGGCGATGGTCGGTGTTTAGGTTGGGGCATGGTTTCGGATGAAGGCACGACGGGCGCAGGCATCGGGCGCATATAGAGCGGTCGCGTCCGCCCATGGCGTACATATTTGCCGAAGGGCCGCCCAGGTCGGATATGTATCCTTTAAAGTCGGGCATCCGGGTCACTTGACGCACTTCGCGCAGGATTGATTCCTTAGAGCGAGATGATATGAATTTGCCCTGGTGTGCCGATATGGTGCAGAAAGCGCATCCGCCGAAGCATCCTCGATGAAGGTTGACGGAATGTCGGATCATTTCATATGCCGGGATGCGTTTACCCTTGTAGCGGGGATGCGGCATACGGGTGAAAGGGAGGTCGAATGCAGAGTCTATCTCCCCCGGCTGCATTGCCGGAAGCATTGGATTCACTTTCACAGCACGTCCGCCGTACTGCTGCCATAGCGTCGCGCCTCCGTTCATGCGGTTGCTTTGCTGCTCGATATGCTTAAAATTAGCCGACTGCAATCTTCGGTCGCGCCGGCAATCTTCCCATGAATTGAGCACAATGTTGTCGGCATCGGCTTCCGGAATCTGCGAGGCGGATGTAAGAATCACGCTTTGTGGAAGGTCGGATATGTCCTTGATTTTTTCTCCGGCATCGAGACGTCGCGCAAGTTCCACGACCGTGCGTTCGCCCATACCGTATAATAGCATGTCGGCCGGAGTGTCAAGTAATATCGACGGACGAAGACGGTCTTCCCAATAGTCGTAATGTGAAAGGCGCCTCAGCGAAGCCTCTATTCCGCCTGCCACGATTGGCACATCCGGCCAAAGGTCGCGCAGAATCTTGCTATATACTATCGTGGGGTAGTCGGGGCGCGCTCCATGGCGACCTCCGGCAGTGTATGCGTCATCGGAGCGGCGGCGGCGATTGGCGGTGTAATGGTTGACCATCGAGTCCATTGCCCCGGCCGATACGCCGAAAAACAGGCGCGGGCGGCCAAATTTACGGAAATCGCGCAGGTCGTCCTGCCAGTTGGGCTGCGGAACTATTGCCACCTTGAATCCGGCGGCTTCAAGGCTCCGCCCGATTACGGCCGCGGCAAACGAAGGATGATCGACGTAAGCGTCGCCTGAAAACAGGACTATGTCCACGTCTTCCCATCCGCGGGCCTTCGCTTCTTTTACAGAGGTGGGAAGCCAGTCGGTGAGTTTGTATGTATTGTCGTTTATTTGCGGCATTTCATTTCATTGATTCGAGATGTTGTTCCATTTTGATGATTTCGTCGCGCAATCGTGCGGCTTCCATAAATTCCATGTCTTTGGCCGCTTTCATCATTGCAGCACGGCTCCGGTCGATATGGCGGCGGAGTTCGTCGGCGTTCATATATGGTATTACAGGGTCGGCGGCAATGTCCACCTCGTGGGTAAACTCGCGCGTATATGGGCGCGGGGCGGGCTGCTGCCTGTTCTTGGTCCGGTCTGATTGGCCACGCCGGCGGTCGGCGGCATTCTCCTCGGGAGCGTCGAGCCCGATGATTTTGTTTCGCGCCTTGACAATTGCCTGCGGCGTGATGCCGTTTTTCTCATTATATTCAAGTTGGAGCGAACGTCGACGTTCGGTCTCGTCGATAGTCTGCTGCATCGACTCGGTGATTTTGTCGGCATACATTATAACCTCGCCGTTGATGTTTCGTGCCGCACGTCCGACAGTCTGCGTGAGAGAGCGGTGGCTACGCAGAAAACCTTCTTTATCGGCATCAAGTATTGCCACAAGCGACACCTCGGGCAAGTCGAGGCCTTCGCGCAGCAGATTCACGCCCACGAGCACATCGATAGCCCCGGCCCGCAGGTCGTCAAGAATCTTAATGCGGTCCATCGTGTCGACATCGCTATGGATATACGCTGTGGAAATGCCGGCTTTCTGGAGGTAGGTGTTTAGTTCTTCTGCCATGCGCTTGGTGAGGGTAGTGACCAGGGTGCGCTCGTTGCGCTCGATGCGGACGCGTATTTCCTCCATGAGATTGTCGATCTGATTCATCGACGGACGCACGGTGATATGCGGGTCAAGCAATCCGGTTGGCCGGATGACCTGCTCCACGACCACTCCTTCCGATTTTTCCAACTCATAGTCGGCGGGTGTGGCCGACACATATATAGTCTGGTGCGTAAGGCTTTCGAATTCCTCGAAGCGCAGCGGGCGGTTGTCCATTGCCGCCTGGAGCCTGAACCCATAGTCGACAAGGTTGCGCTTACGGGACACATCGCCGCCAAACATGGCACGTATCTGTGGAACGGTAACGTGACTCTCGTCAATCATTGTCACAAAGTCGTCGGGGAAATAATCGAGCAGGCAGAACGGCCGGGTTCCCGGGAGCCGGCCGTCGAAATAACGGCTGTAATTCTCTATGCCGGAGCAATACCCCACCTCTTTCATCATTTCCACATCATATGTCACTCGCTCGTAGAGGCGTTTTGCTTCGAGTTCCTTGCCTTCGCGTTTAAAATTCTCGACTTCGGTGCCCAGGTCGAGCTGAATCTGGGCAATCGCCGCGGCCTGACGCTGAGGTGTGGCCACAAAAATGTTGGCAGGGAAAATATTGAACGACTCGTGTTTGCCGAGCAACGCGCCGGTGGGAGCGTAATACGATGAAATGGATTCAATCTCGTCGCCCCAGAATACCACACGCAGCAATATTTCCTCATATGCAAGCCTAATGTCGACTGTATCGCCCTTTACGCGGAAAGTGCCGCGCGGCATGTCGGTGTCGTTGCGCGAGTACAGGGCCTCGACGAGCATGCGGAGCAAAACATTGCGCGCGATTTTTTCTCCGACTTTCACTTCTATCGCCGAAGAAAAATATTCATCCGGGTTTCCGATGCCATAAAGGCACGACACCGATGAGACAACGATAACATCACGGCGGCCTGAGAGCAATGCCGATGTTGTGGCGAGACGCAGACGGTCGATTTCGTCGTTTATCATCAGATCTTTTTCAATATACTTGTCGACCGATGGTATATATGCCTCGGGCTGGTAATAATCGTAATATGATACGAAATACTGTACCGAATTATTTGGAAAAAATTGCTTGAACTCGCTGTAAAGTTGGGCCGCGAGAGTCTTGTTGTGGCTAAGTATAAGCGTTGGTCGATTTACGCGCTCGATTACATTAGCCATAGTGAATGTCTTGCCCGACCCGGTGACGCCAAGAAGCGTCTGGGCCTGAGTGCCTTCGTTAAGGCCGGCCACAAGTTGCTCTATCGCCTGTGGCTGGTCGCCTGTCGGTTTATATTGTGAATCTAACTTAAAATCCATTTGGAAAAATTACACTTCAACCTACAAAATTATAAATTATTTCGTAAATTTGCAACCATGTCGAAAACCGAGTTAAAAAAATATCTTAAAACACTTTCAGCCGACGAACTTGTCAACGTAATCCTTGAAGCATACGATGCCCGGAAACAGACCAAGGAGTATTTTGAATACTACCTTAATCCTGACGAGAAGGCGCAGGTGGCTAAAATCAACGAACTCATCGCCAAGGAGTTTTATCCCGTGCGCGGAAAGCGGAAATGCCGTGTGTCCGGGATAAAGAAAGCGATAAAGGAGTTTGAAAAATTATATCCCGACCCTTCTTGCATCGTTGAAGTCAAGATGAATTTTGTCATGGCTTGTGCGTATATAATATCGACTTACTGGGGTTTTGACCGCCTGGAAAAGGCCGCGTTTCCTATATTTGAAGAGGCACTGCAAAATGCCGTCGATTCCGGCATAATGCCTTCGTATATGGAGACTGCTGAGAAAATTGTGGAAATGGCTCCGGAAATGAGAAGTATTCTTGCCGGTGCCGTTGAAAAACAGGCTATATCGGAAATGATATCAATAAAAACTATAAAATAAATGCAACGATACACCTTGATGATTTCGGTTCGAGACAAAGCCCGCGCCGACATCGCCATTTCTGCCGACAGAATCTATTACCGTTTTGCAACTGAGGACACCGCCGACGAGGGCGATCTTCCCGGCCCCGGCGAAGAGTTAGAGTTGCTTGTCGCCCGTCTTAACGACGCATTGCGCCCTGCGGAAGGCGAGGCTCCAATAACCGACAGCGATTTTTCAGCCAAATTGTTTGTGGATAATAAATTACAGCCTAATCTGAATCTCACGTCCGGGGCTGTGCGCCGTTTGGCAAATCTTTTGCGTGCGCGCGACGACGCATTTGCTTTTATCCTGGGATTTTGCTGAGACGATTAATTATTCACCATATTTGTCACATTTGTTGAGGAATTGACATATTTAAACAACATTCCAAAAAAATAATCTTGGAAAGTTGCATTGTAATTTTTTTTTGGTTAAGTTTGCAATCTCAAATATTACCACCCCAAGTATTGGCATAACCATTAAAAACATTATAAGAAATGAACGACCAGATCGATTGGAGCAACCTGTCATTCGGCTATATGCCCACCGACTATAACGTCCGCTGTTCTTATTCCGACGGCAAGTGGGGCGATATAGAAGTGTCCGACTCGCCTTACTTCAACATCCATATCGCTGCCACAGGCCTCCACTATGGGCAGGAGATTTTCGAAGGCTTGAAGGCTTTCCGTGGCAAAGACGGCAAAATACGTATTTTCCGCCTTCGTGACAATGCCGCACGCCTCCGGGATTCTGCAAAAGGGCTCATGATGGCCCAACTCCCCGAAGACAAGTTTGTGGAAATGGTGAAAAAAGTCGTTAAACTCAACGAACGTTTTGTCCCGCCATACGGAACAGGCGCGTCGCTCTACATCCGCCCAATCGAGTTCGGCACATCGGCGCAGGTCGGCGTAAAACCCGGCAAGGAATATGAATTCATCGTATTCGTTTCCCCTGTCGGCCCGTACTTCAAGACCGGGTTCAAGCCCAGCAATATCTGCATCATGCGCCAATTCGACCGAGTTGCGCCCCGAGGCACCGGCCGCTGGAAAGTGGGTGGCAATTATGCAGCATCGCTTGAAGCCGGAGAAAAGGCTCATGAACTCGGTTATTCAGCCGTGCTGTATCTCGACCCCAAAGAAAAACTTTATCTCGATGAATGTGGGCCGGCCAACTTCTTTGCAATAAAGGACGGCAAATACATAACGCCTTCATCGGAATCCATACTTCCGTCCATAACAAACAAAAGTTTCATGCAACTTGCGCGTGACATGGGCCTTGAAGTTGAGCAGCGCCATATCACTGTTGACGAACTTGAAACAATCGAGGAAGCGGCTGCATGCGGCACTGCTGCGGTAGCCTCTCCCGTAGGAGAGATTGACGACCTTGACACCGGTAAAAAATATATCATCTCCAAGGACGGCAATCCCGGCCCTGTCACCACAGCACTTTACAACCGTCTCCGAGCCATACAATACGGGGAAATAGAAGACCCGTACGGCTGGTGTACCATAGTAGAATAATCCCAATATAAAATAAAGTATTCTCGATATTGCGCAGGCATGTATCGGGAATACTTGTTTGCGTCTATATCCCAGATGGTTCCGGTAAAAGAAATTTTCGATAAGTTTTACAAACGCGGCTCAAAACTGCGCGAGTTGCTGCTTGTACACTCCGAGGCTGTGGCCGCAAAAGCACTTGATATTGCGCGATTGCGGCGTCTCGACCTTAATCCTGACCATATTTATGCCGGCGCGATGCTCCACGACATAGGCATATTTTATGTCGATGCTCCCGGAATATATTGCAACGGGTCGAAGCCATATATTATGCACGGGGTGCTCGGGGCCGAAATGCTCAGGGCTCACCGGCAGCCTGAATGGCTTGCCAGGATTGCCGAGCGTCATACCGGTTCGGGGCTTACTGCCGAGGATATACGCACACAGCGGCTTCCATTGCCTGAAAAGGACTTTTTGCCGGAGACACTTCTCGAGAAACTGATTTGCTATTCCGATAAATTTTTCTCAAAAACGGCACTCGACACCGAAAAAGATATTGACCGTGTGCGGCTGTCGATGAAAAAGTTCGGAGCCGGAGCAATGGAACGTTTCGAGGATTTGCACGCATTATTCACATCTGAACAATCGTAAAACATATTATATCCAATTCATCACCCTTCCAAATCTATCATGGAATCAAAAGCCTATTCCTACGACGAAGCATATGAAGCCACACTCGAATATTTCGGCGGAGACGAACTCGCCGCCCGTGTGTGGGTAAGCAAATACGCATTAAAGGATTCGTTCGGCAACCTCTATGAACTCACTCCCGACGACATGCACCACCGCATAGCGTCGGAAATCGCCAGAATCGAGCAAAAATATCCCAATCCCATGAGTCACGAAGAGGTCTTCGGTCTCATGCGGAATTTTAAATATATTGTGCCACAGGGCAGCCCGATGTCGGGAATTGGAAACAATTATCAAGTCGGCTCTTTGTCAAATTGTTTTGTGATCGGCCTTGACGGCAATCCCGACTCCTATGGCGGAGTTATTCGCATCGACGAAGAGCAGGTGCAACTGATGAAACGCCGCGGAGGTGTAGGTCACGACCTTACACACATCCGTCCGAAAGGCACCCCCGTAAATAACTCAGCCCTTACATCCACAGGCCTTGTTCCTTTTATGGAACGTTACTCCAACTCGACACGTGAGGTGGCGCAGGATGGCCGTCGCGGCGCGTTGATGCTCACAGTGTCGATAAAGCACCCCGATTCAGAAGCATTTATTGATGCAAAAATGGTCGAGGGCAAAGTGACCGGAGCCAATGTGTCGGTGCGTATCACCGACGATTTCATGAAATCGGTAGCAGAAGGCACTGAATTTATTCAAAAATACCCCGTGGATTCCGATGCGCCGATGGTTTCGAAAACTGTCGACGCCAAGGCTCTATGGAATAAGATAATCCATAATGCGTGGAAATCGGCCGAGCCGGGCGTGCTCTTTTGGGACACAATAACAAGAGAGTCTGTGCCCGATTGCTATGCCGATCTCGGGTTCCGTACAATTTCGACAAATCCATGCGGCGAGATACCTCTTTGTCCTTACGACAGTTGCCGCCTTCTCGCCATTAATCTGTATTCCTACGTAAAGAATCCGTTTACCGACAAAGCATACTTTGATTTTGACTTGTTCCGCAGTCATGTAGGCCGCGCACAGCGCATCATGGACGACATCATCGATCTTGAAATGGAAAAGATAGATCTTATCCTTCGTAAAATCGATGAAGATCCGGAAACGGAAGAAGTGAAATTTGCTGAGCGCAACCTTTGGCAAAAAATCCGCACAAAGACACTTAAAGGCCGCCGTACGGGCGTAGGCACCACCGCCGAAGGTGATATGCTGGCCGCTTTGGGGTATAAATACGGCACTCCTGAGGCCACCGACTTCTCTGTATCGGTGCACAAGGCTCTCGCCTTGGCGGCATACAACGCTTCGGTCGACATGGCTTCCGAACGCGGGGCGTTCGAGATATTCGATGCTGAACGTGAGGCGTCGAACCCATATATCAGTCGCCTGCGTGAGGCCGACCCGGACCTTTACGATAAGATGATGAAGCACGGCCGCCGAAATATAGCATGCCTCACAATAGCCCCCACAGGCACCACGTCGCTTATGACACGCACCACTTCCGGCATCGAGCCTGTGTTTATGCCCGTGTATAAGCGTCGCAGAAAAGTAAATCCCAATGACACCGCCGTCCGTGTCGACTACACGGATGAGACCGGCGATTCGTTCGAGGAATACATTGTTTACCATCCGAAATTTATCGACTGGATGCGCATCAACGATATCGAGGTGCGCGACGACTACTCGCAAGATGAAATCGATGCGCTGGTAGCGCGTTCTCCTTATGCCGGAGCCACGGCCAATGATATCGACTGGCTTGAGAAAGTGCGTATGCAGGGCGCGGTGCAGAAGTGGGTCGACCACTCAATTTCTGTGACCATAAACCTGCCGTCGGATGTGTCGGAAGAAACGGTCGCCGAACTTTATCTTGAAGCATGGCGTTCGGGCTGCAAGGGCTGCACCGTATATCGTGACGGCTGCCGTTCGGGTGTGCTCATTGCCCTTGAAAAGAAGCAGGAGCCGCAAATCGACCTTCCCGACGTGAAGCCCCATGTAGCCAAACGTCCTATCGAACTCGAAGCCGATGTTGTGCGCTTCCAGAACAATAAAGAGAAGTGGATAGCATTTGTTGGCCTTATCGATGGCGAGCCGTACGAAATATTCACCGGCCTTGCCGATGACGAAGACGGCATATTCTGCCCCAAGTCTGTAACTCACGGCAAGATTATAAAGGCTATCGGGGCCGACGGCTCTAAACGCTACGACTTCCAGTTTGTCAACAAACGCGGTTATAAAACCACAATCGAGGGCCTGTCGGATAAATTCAATCCTGAATATTGGAACTACGCCAAACTTATCTCAGGCGTGCTCCGCTATGGCATGCCTATCGACCAGGTTCTGAAACTGGTAAGCGGCCTCGAACTCGACTCGCAGTCGATCAACACATGGAAAATGGGTGTTGAACGTGCGCTTAAAAAGTATCTTCCCAACGGCACCAAGGCTTCCGGCCAGCGTTGTCCGAATTGCGGCAACGAAACACTTGTCTATCAGGAAGGCTGCCTTATATGCACTTCCTGCGGCACCTCCAAGTGCGGCTAAGTCCACGCCTATAATACTACGTTTGGCAAAATTCGACATACCCCGGGTTACGCAATAGCGCAACCCGGGGCTACTTTCTTGAATCGCTACGCGATTTCATACACCGGCTTTACGGCAGAAGCGGCAGAGCCGCTTAATATGGTAGGCATGAGGGCGTGTCAAAATACCAAAGGTAGGGAGGGACGTACGGCCCGTGCGTCCGAAAATCTATATTGATATTTAGTTAACAGTCAATTGTTTATCTGAGGACGCACGAGCCGTGCGTCCCTACAATCTTGGCATAAACAGCCTTTTTGACACACCCTCATGTCATAATGTGATGTCGTTATTCGACTGCGGCCGCAGGAAACACGGGCTTTCGCCCGTGCCTACCGTATTCGACCGCCTTAATGCACCGGAATTTCGACTTGTGCCGATATAATTCAATTGAATGTAATGTAGGACGACGGGGAGAGGGGAGAGCCGTTGTGCCAGAGTTCGAAGGTGAATGTGTGTTTATCGGCCAATGACATGCCTATGCACATCCCTGTCTTCACTTTTTCTCCACGCTTGACAAAAACATCATCAAGGCCGGAATAGATTGTGATGAAATCGTTGGGATGCTGTATCGTGACAGTGATTCCAAGACCTGTCGTATAGTAGACGTTTACAACAGTGCCACGGTAAACGGCAGACACCGGAGCAGACGCTGATGTTACAATCTGTGGAATACCCTCGTCACGCTCTGAGAATGTGACTCCTGTAAATGGAGGTGCAAACATCATGCCTTCGGCCGCTATGGGCGACAGCACTGACAGATTAAACCGCTCTGCATCTTCAAATCTATGTACAAATTGTTTTTCTGCATCGGAAGATACTAAAAGAGAGTCCACAGACACTTCTGCAAGAGCCGCTCCGGCAGGGGTGGGCATAGATGCGATGCGTGTTGTATCGTCAAACAATGATGTAATGTTTTGTGTGTATCCATCGTATGTCTGCACGGCACGTTCGAGTGAATCGAGATGTACAGACATGGCAATATATCTGTCGCGCAGGTCGGGCCCGAGGCGAGCCGGAAGCAGATTCTGCAATGGGGTAAAAGAAAACAAAGCGAGCCAAAACGCACCGAAAAGCATGAAAACCACAATCACGGCAGTAATCAATTCCCATTTGCGAGCAGTGATTGCCGCCACAGAAATCATCGAGTTTTCGTTTACCACCGACACTGTCCACCGCCGGCGTCGAACATAATCTCCGTTGGCTTTTTTTCGCCGGAACAGCCCTTTGATATGCCTGACTACATATTTTTCCGAAAACGGACTCATTGTTATTCCGGAATTTTGACCGTTATGTCTGTGACAATAAATTCGATAAGGGCGGCATAAGTCTCAGCCGACGGCCGCAATATCTCGTCGGAAGGAGGCACGGCGTCGGTGGATTGAATCATTTGCAGCAAGAATTTATTCAGCATCACGCAACGGGCAGCGCAGAATTCGCCCTTTGCCACGCCCTCGCTTAAAATATGCTCGAGAATGGAATTCTCCTTCTCGTATGCGAGCCTGCGGATTTTTGTGGTGCGCCGGCCCTCGAATGTAATTAATGACTTTATCGATGAATATGCCGAAATATCGGTTAGCCTCGACTGTGCAAGGCGCAAGTGCAGGAACCGGCGGAGTTTCTCGGCACAAGAGCAGTCTGAATCAACAATTCCGCGCAATTCGCTTACAATCTTGTCGCTTTCGCGGTCGATTACGGCTGCATATATTTCTTTCTTATTCTTAAAATAAGTGTAAATGGTTCGCCGGCCTTTGTCGGAGGCGTTTGCAATATCGCTGATGGTAGTATTCTCGACACCTTTATGGATAAAAAGTTGCCGGGCCACCTCGATAAGTTTCTCTCTTGTTTTGGCTACCATCTTTAAAAATGTTTTCTGCAAAATTAACGAAATATTTGCTATTTGACAAATAAATATTAACTTTGCACATAAAACAATTACAAACCAATCATAATCATTTAAAAATTCCTGTATATGGAACAGACACCTCCCCCTGTTAACGGCACTATGGGCTTCCAGGAAGCAGTCCGCAAAGTGCTCAACAACTATGTCAACTTCCAGGGCCGCGCATCGCGTGCCGAATACTGGTGGTGGATTCTCTTCACATTTATCATTGGCCTTATCTTCGGTGTGCTTGGCCTTACCGGACTGAAAATTTTCAGCATCCTCAGCGGCCTCGTTAACCTCGCACTTCTCCTTCCCGGTCTTGGCGTGCTCTGGCGTCGTCTTCATGACATGGGCCGTGCCGGCGGATGGGCTTTCATCGCGCTTATTCCCATCGTTGGCGCAATCATTCTCATCTACTGGCTCGTTCAGCCCAGCGAACAGTTCACCAACCGCTTTGGTGAAGTTCCGGCTGCCTGATGCTTTAATGAGACATACCTAAAAAAGGGAGGGCTCGCCGATTGCTCGGCGGGCCCCCCCTTTAATTTAGAAGTTATGTTCTTATGTAATCCGAAGATTCAAATTTGGGATTAGTAGCCCCAGCGGCAAGCGATCATCTGAAGGTTGGGGCAGGCTTCGGTGCGGAAGTCGGTGATCATGTTGTAGCGGCAGTTGACGTAAGTCAGGTTCTGGTCGAATGATACATCGAGCATCGTAAGCTGATTGTTGTTGCAGAGGATGCGCTGGAGGAACGTCTGGTCGGAGAGGGAGAGAGAGGTCAAGTCGTTGTAAGAGCAGTCGACGAAGAGGAGTTGCGGGCAATTCTCAACTGAGAGAGAGGTGAGGTCGTTGTAGGAGCAAACGAGGTCGAGAAGATTCTTGCAGTCGCGCATTGCCAAGCCCTTCATGTTGTTGTCGGAGCAGATGAAAGTGCTGAGGCCGGGAAGGTTGGAGACAATCATGTTGTCGATACGGTTGTCGTCAACGTTGAGGTTGGTGAGGTTGGTAGTGCCTACAAGGTTGAGAGAAGTGAGTTTGTTGTAACCGCAGTAGAGGTTTTTGAGTTTGGTGCAGTTGTTGACAGAGAGTACTTCAAGGTCATTGCCCTGGATATTGAGGGTCTCGATGCTTTGAGAATTTGAGATGTCGAAGCTGATGAAGTGGTTGTTGGAGCAGTTGAGCGATTTAATAGCCGTTGCGTCTGAAATCTGGATTTCGGTGAGGCGGTTATTGTTGATGCTTACTTTTGAGAGGGCCGAACATCCGGCGAGGTCTGCTGTTGTAAGTTTGTTGCGTGAAGCGTTAAGTTCGGTAAGGGCAACATCTCCGGCAACTGAGAAAGATGTGAGGGCGTTGCGGGAAACATCGACTTTCTGCAGGAAAGTGAATCCGGCGAGATTGAGTTGGCCGGCAAGTTTCTTGCCTTTCCAGTCGATTGAGGTTACGCGGCCATTGTCCATTTTCACGCCTTCCCATGTGGAAGGATTGGAGAGGTCGGCGATGTTGAGGGCTTGTGCGTTGGTGACGCCTTTTTCGGATGTTTGTGCCATGAAGGCCTGGAGTTGTTTGAGTTCAGCCTTGTTGGGTTTCTGAGCGAATACAATCATGCTACCGAGCAAGAGAGTAAACAGGAAAGCAATTTTTTTCATAACTAAATAGTTGTATTAAAGGGGTTTGTTTTTTTGTTTTTTTGTTTTTGTATCTTACTAACAACCCTTGTCGAAAAAAGGTTCGTACAACTAAAAAAAATTATAAAAAAATATCCTGTCGTGTGCTTATGAGCCTATGGCGGCAATGTCGGCTTCGAACGTGTCGCGTGAAATAGCACGCGCTTTCAGGCGGTTTCGGTAGGCGTATATTGTATTAATAGAATAGTTTAGCATCTGCCCGATGCGTGCGGCATCATCGACACCGAGGCGCATAAAGGCAAGGATTCGCAGGTCGGTGTTCATGCGTGTGCCCGGCGGCAGTTCTATCTGCGCATCGGGACGAAGCAGTTTGTTGACATCGCTTGCGAATGTCGGACAAATATGCAGGAACGCATCATCGAACACTTCGTAAAAATCGCGCGACTGTTCTTCTATGAAGCGCCCCGACTTGGTCATCCTGAGCAGTTCTGCGGTGGAGCCGGTTGAAAGTTTGCGCTCAACCATTTTGGAAAAATGAGTCAATTTTTCCATGTATATGGAGCAAAGGCTGAGGAACCGGCTTATATACACTTCTTTTAGCCTGTTGGCTTCTGCAAGATGCGCTTGAAGACGCGCCATGCGTTTCATTTCAAGACGCACAAAGGCGAGTGCACCGGCCACACACAGCAGCAATACAATGAGGATAATGATTATGACGTAGGAGCGTTTGTGCATTTGTTGTTCCTGATGCCGGTAAGATTGCTCGATAAGAGGAAGCGCGCGAGACGATTCAATCATTCGGGATGATGCATGGCACTCTACGGCATTAGCCAGGGCTGTGGTGAGATAGAGATATGCCCTTTCGATTTCGCCGCGTGAATACATACGAGTGCCAAGTTCCTGAAGCGAAAGCACTTCAAGCGTAGCCGACGATATGTCGCTTATAGCCGACTGTGCAAGGTAGTAGGTTGAAAGATTCTCGTCTCCGGCAGCCGAGGCAATCTGGTGCAGCATATGTGCGGCGCGTGCACGCAAATTGTTCTCCCGGGGGAGATTCTCGAGCAACTCGGCTAATACTACGCGTGCTTTATTAATCTGTCCGGTGAGCAAGTAGTATTCTCCGAGATTAATTTTGTAACGGTCGGAGTCCTTGGGCAAAAGCCTTATTAGATTTTGCTGCGATTCGAGTGCAAGCACATTCATCGAGTCGGCAAAGACCCGGTAGTCGGCAAAAGAAGACGCTACATAACTGTACATCTGCCTCGCGCCGTTGTAGTAGGCAACTTGGAGGTCGGTTGGCAGAGAATCGGGATTTATACTTCCGTATAATTCTATTGCACGGTTGCCAAGTCCGGCAAGCGACAGTTGGGTTCCGTACAGAAGAGTCATACGGGTAAGCATATGGCCCTGCGCCCTCTCTATGCCATGGCGGAGATAAGCCATGGCGGAGTCGGCGTTAAACGAGGTGTATGCCTCTCCGATGGCAAGAATGTATTCAAGTGAGTCGGCACGAGATGTGCCGGTTTTCAGCCTGGAACGCAGTGTGTCGATACGGTTTTGGCGAGTCTTGATATATTGCTGCCTGCGTTGAAGGGCTACATCAAGGTCGTTAAGCGCTTTCCTCACGTCTTTGTCTGTTACTGTCGACGAGGCATATGTTGGACTGACGCCGGAAGTAATCAAACCGAGCAAAACAAGCACAAGGACACACAAGCGTTTCATAATCAAATTTCAATCAAGTGGTCGTAAGCAAAAGCGCGTTTGGCTCTTTGGCCTATCACAGCGTCCCACTGCATGGGGGAGATTCCCGAGCCGGGGCGTTTCACTGTGATGTTTTCTTCGGTAAAGACCTCACCTTGTTCTATATCACGCGCGGCGACAATGCTTTTACGGGCAACCTCGATATTTGGGCGCTCGGTTTCGGCCACAACTTTTTCTCCCGAGCCGAGAGCCATCTCGATATGACGCACAGCAGACACCATTTCCGTCAGTTCGGCCGGATCGAGAGAAGCACGATGATCAGGTCCCGGCAGAGTCTTGTCGAGAGTAAAGTGCTTTTCTATTACCACAGCCCCGAGTGCTGCCGCTGCCACAGGCACCTCAATTCCGCAGGTGTGGTCGCTGTAACCCACTCCTGCGCAACCAAGTTTTTCAAGGGCTTTCATTGCGCGCAGATTCACATCTTCATATGGAGTGGGGTATTGAGTGGTGCAGTGCAGAAGTATGATGTTTGCCCGTGGAGTGCCACTTTCTTCAAGCACCTTCACAGCCTCTTCCACCTCGTCGAGAGTAGACATGCCTGTCGACATTATCACACGTTCGCCACGTGCTCCAATCTTGCGCAGATATGGCAGATTGGTAATCTCGCCGGATGGTATTTTCCAGTAATCCATGTCGAGAGCGGCCAGACAGTCGATGGATTCAAGGTCGAAAGGCGTGCTCATGAAGCCTATTCCACGTCGACGGCATAGTTCGGCAAGCCGGGCATAGTCTGCCAGGGGAAGATGGATGGCCTTGCACATTTCGAGCTGGCTTTGCTCGGAACCGGTGGTTTCTTTCTGATATTCGGCCTTGGGCGCTATGGACGAAATAACACGCTCGGGAACAGCAGTCTGAAATTTCACATAATCGGCGCCGGCCTGTGCGGCGGCATCGATCATTTTTGCCGCAAGTTCAAAATTACCATTATGGTTCACTCCGGCTTCTGCTATTATTATCATAATAATGTATGCTAATTGAAGAATGCCACTTCCTGTGGGTATCTTGCGATTTCAGTATAGGGGCGGTAAGTGATGAAATGTGGCGTCTCGCCTTTTGCCTCGGCCAAAATCAGTGCCGGGATGTCGGCCTGAGCCAGGACCGAGCATACGGCTCCTCCGCCAAGGCGCGGGTTTATTTCCATGAGTAGACACCGGTTGGCATCAAGGTCGTGAATAAACTGCACGGTCACGGCTCCGCGAAGACCGGTGGCAGAAAGCACACGGCGAGTAAGGTCAACTATCTCAGGGAAAATCACTGTTTCCGTACGGACTACCTCTCCGCCGGAAACCTCAATGCGTTTGCGGGGCACAATGGCAAGAGGCTCGCCGGATTTTACGCTGACATAGCAATCGACAGTGTATTCGTCCCGATGGTCGATACGTTCCTGCACGATAAAATCGCCGGCATGCTCGAGCACGCGGCAAAGTTGGTCGGGCGTATCGATTATTTCTATACCTTTCGATGCAGACCCATGACGAGGCTTTGCAATCCATTTGGTAATGTCGCTGTCGGGGGAATATGATTGAGGTATTGGCATGTCGGCTTCGGCGAAAATACGTGAAGCCTCTATTTTGTCGAACATCGCCTCGGCTTGTGCGGGTGTGCATACAGGGGCGAAGATTCCGGTCTCTTGTGCCAGGCGTGCAGCCACTGCCACTGCTCCGTCGACAAACGGGACAATCACGTCTATTTTCTCATCACGGCACACACGGGCCAAATCGTCGACAACGTTGGGGTCGGACCAGCGCAGCCCGGCAATCACTTTGCCCTCTATTGATATCGGAGAGTGTGTCGTGCCCTCATAACTGACGATTTTTGTGGCTCCCGCACGCTTGAACAGGCGTGCCATCGACACGCGTTTGCCACCTCCTAAAAATAATATATTCATCGGTTGTATATGTTGCTTTTGTATTTTGCAAGATTTTCCGGCTTAATAAACCAGTTGATTGTGCGATTCAGGCCCTCGCGGAGCGAAATCTGCGGATGCCATCCGGTGAGTTCTGTTATCAGACTATTGTCGCCGCAAAGGCGGAACACCTCGCTCTTGCCGGGGCGCAGCCTTGCAGGATCCACTTCATATGTGACATCAGCGTCCATAAGTTCGGCAATAAGAGCCAAAGTGTCGGCCATGGATACTTCCGTGCCGGTAGCAATGTTGATGTTGCGTCCTGCTATCCCGTCGGCATTGGCAAGGGCGATAAAGCCTCGGCAGGTGTCTGTGACGAAATTGAAATCACGGGTGGGGGACAGGTCGCCGACTTTTATGCGACGCTCTCCATTGGCAATCTGGGATATGATTGTGGGAATGATGGCGCGGGCGCTCTGGCGCGGGCCATAGGTGTTGAACGGACGCGCTATCACCACTTCGAGTTTGAAGGCATTGAAGAAACTCTCCGCTATCGCGTCTGCGCCTATCTTTGTGGCCGAATATGGCGACTGCGGCTGGCGCGGATGCTTCTCATCGATGGGAACATACTGTGCCGTGCCGTAAACTTCTGATGTTGACGTTACGACAAGCCGGTCGACGCCGCAGTCGCGGGCGGCTTGGCACATGTTGAGCGTGCCGTTGATGTTTGTCGCCACATACGAATCAGGCGCGATGTAACTATATGGTATCGCTATAAGTGCGGCAAGATGAAACACCGTGCCTGCGTCACGGCAGAGTTCACGGCAGAAATTCGGGTCGCGCACATCGCCGCACACCACTTCAAGGCGGTCGCTGTGAACGTCTTCAAGCCAGCCCCAGTAGTTGAAAGAGTTATACTGTGAGAGGGCACGAACACGGTAGCCTTCGCCGAGAAGCATTTCGGTGAGATGCGATCCGATGAATCCGTCGGCGCCGGTGACCACAACTACTTTATTTTTATCAATCATCTAAGTCTAATTTATGAATTGCATAAAAAATTTGCAAGGTTCATTGAACCTTGCAAATTTACAAATTATCGACCATTGCCGCAAATAAAATTATCCCGGAAAAAGGAGCGAAAGGACGCGAGAGCGGTCAAGCGCCCACTTCCGGTCGTAGATGTCTATGCCGGATAGGTCGCCGTCGGCGGGAAGTTCTGTTATTACAGTCATCCCACGCGCCTCGGCCAGCAGGCGCAGGGCGCGATCGACTGTAAGCATATGCTTGTAGGCATTTATCGCAGCCATGAACTCATTAAAATTTAAGTCGTCGATTTCCTGGCCGTCGACAGGCGACTCTATATATGTCACTTCCCGATTCTTAACGTCGAGCACGCCGAATAGCAGCCCTTTTGCAAGCATGTTATCAGGCACTTTCAGCATAAATTGCACGGCGGAGGGGTCAAAAGCCACCCCGGTTGCATCATCTACCGTCATCGGGTTTTCGGAAGCCATCCAACCCATCATGGCATTACATTGTATCGCGCCGGGTGTAAAAGAATTGGCAAAGAAAACCACCTTGCAGATGCCTATTTCTTGCAATTTAGGAATATCAAGTTCGACAAATTCGGCTGTGCCGACATAGTCGGGGAATTCGCGCATATCGCCTGAATGAAGGGTGCCGTATGTCGACAGAGAGAAAAAAGCGCAATAGCCTCTGATGTCCGACTCGCCGAGCAACGCTGCGCTTAGGTCTAAGTCTATCTCCTGTGCAGGCAGCCCTTTTCCCCAGTGGAGGAACAGGCGCACCTTATCTCCCGCCACCGGGAAGACACTACCGGGATTTACAGCCATCACGTCTTGAATCATATCCGACCGTGCGCCCAAAGGCAGCGTCATGAGGCCCAATTCCGGAGAGATATACATTTTCCTTCCAGGCTTCGGGTTGAGGGCATATATTTCTTTAAGCGCCGGCTCTATTATTTTATTTATGAGAGCAACCGCAGATATGCGTTCGTCGTCGGTCATGCCCATCACGCGTCTATCTGCTAAAATATATTTTTTTACGCCTGTAATAGTGCGTATCTCACGCCATTTATTTTGCTCCCGGAAATATTTTTCTGCGTTTTGCGTAAGCCCCATGAGCATGCGCAACGGCAGTTTATCTGCTATTGTGCAGAATTCGGCGACAACCCTTTCATGTCCGAAACGAAGCATCAGAGCGAACAAATGACGGGCAAACAAGCCGGGCCGGCCTTTGAGTATGGCCATTGCCTCGTCGAAATCATATGCTTTAAGAGCGCGGTTCACCTCGCCTTCTGCCGTGTAATAATCCTTGCGATAGAATTTGTCGAGGAGGGCGCGCAATTTGCCGTAGCCTTTGCGCCGGGCAAATTCAGTGAGTCGGAGCGCGCGTATGACCCGCACCCACATCTCACGGAAGGGATTCATCTGCTCGCACATCGCCTCGACAGAAAGATGACAGCCATTGAGCATGTCGGCTGCAAAGCGGCATTCGCGGCGATTGAATTTAAGCAGACGTTGCTGACGCGCATCTTCAATTTTTTGCTTTGTATCTTCGATTGATTGACGGAATCCAAAACGCCCGAGTGTGTTCCACATCTGATTTTCCAAGGTGCGCGGACGTATCACCCTCAACTCGTCGGTTTTGACGAACCATATGAAACGCAGCAAATCCGACGGGTCCTTGATATATGGCCGAAGAGCATCAATGCCTTGCCGAGCCATTAAATATTTGGCCACAATCATAGCGTTTTCCTTTACAGGAATTTCCGGCATAGGCTCTGTAAAGGGCAGCTCCTCGATTAAAATGCCTAAAATCTCGCGCCATGTAGCGTCGAGAAGCGCGTTTGTGCCAATGGCTTCCTTCATCCGGATTTCAAGGTCGGAGCGAGAAAGCATGGTAAGTTCCTTTTTCTTGCTGCCTTGCCCGAGGAATGTGAAACCCGGATGCAATACGAAAGGACGGCCGCAGAAAGGGCAGCCATTATAACGCGACAGGTCAAATGTGCCGTCGGGAATAAGATGCCCACATTCCAGACGCGTACCTTTGACTTCATCACCGCTATCAGCCAATATATTGGCGAAGGCAACAAGAAGATGGTCGACGGCTGATTCTCCTGTCGGCTCTTGCCACCCTCGCACAAGGGGAGTCCAGTTCATGTCAAGATTGTACACATCGTTTATTGTTTCAAGAATAGCGGCCTGGTCCTCAACCGGCATCATATTGAATTGCCGGAGGGCTTTTTCGTCGAGTATAAATCCACGTTCGTTAAGTTGCGTCAGTGCGGTAATTGTGGAAAGGCGCAATAGAGTGGAATCGGGTGTCTCGACAGGATTCTCTACATAGATAGCTCCGAGGCGCAGGGCTACTTTTGCAAGGGATTTGTTCATGGCTGGAAACAGAAAGAGAGGATAAAATAAAAGACCGGCAATCGTAAAACTGAAAAATGATTTTTCCATTTGAAAACGAAGTAAGTTTTACTTGGCCGGTCGGATTGCAAAGATAAATCTATTTTATCATTAATGCAAATTTTTATGTAAAAAATATATCTTGAAAAAATAAAATGGGCATGACCGCAAAAATCATGCCCATTCTGATATATTAATTCCTTGCTAAGTCTAAACAAGCAGGGCGATACGGTAGGCGGCAAACGCTATAATCCAGGCCACTGCCGTATTGTACAATATTGAGAACAGCCCGTATTTCCACGAACCGGTCTCACGCACTATGGCTGTAACCGTGGCTATGCACGGACAGTAAAGCAAAATGAACACCATAAATGCAAGTGCGGCCGCGGGCGTGAAATCGGGGGTGCCAGTGACCGACGACGGTGCAACGAGCCGTGCGCTCAGGCGTGCGTCGTCGACAGCCTCATCGTTGGTGTAAAGCACGCCGAGGGTAGATACTACGATTTCCTTGGCCGGAACTCCGGCAAGAGCCGCCACCGACGCACGCCAGTGGAAGCCCAGGGGCTCCATGACAGGGTTTATGGCTTTTCCGGCCATTTCAAGATATGAGTCCTGATGCTTGTCGGGCGTGGACTGAGGGAAGTAGTTCAATGCCCATACAATAATACTTGCAACAAGTATTATGCCTCCCATTTTTTTGAGGTATTGCTCGCCTTTGGCCCATGTATGCCGCATTGAGGCTTTGAATGTAGGAATACGGTAGGGTGGCAGTTCCATGACAAACGGCGTCTCGTCTTTCTTGAAATAAAAACGTCGCAAAAGCCGTGCGGTGACGACAGCGACGGCGATGCCACACAAATAAAGCCCCATAAACACGAGCGCTGCATGAGCCTCGAAGAATGTCCCTATCAGCAATACATAGATTGGAACACGCGCCGAGCAGGACATGAACGGATTTATCAAAATAGTTATGATACGGCTCGACCGGCTTTCAATGGCGCGAGAGGCCATTATGGCCGGAACATTGCAACCGAAACCCATTATCAGCGGTATAAATGACTTGCCATGAAGCCCTATGCGGTGCATGACCTTGTCCATGATGAACGCGGCACGGGCCATATAGCCTGAGTCCTCCATAAACGAGATGCAGAAATACAGAATCAGGATATTTGGCAGGAATACTATCACACCGCCGACCCCGCCGATAATTCCGTCGGCAATCATATCTTTTAATATGCCGTCGGGCATAAAATTGTTTATAGTGCGGCTAAGCCAGTCTACACCTTCCTCAATCCAGTCCATAGGATATTGGCCAATGGAAAATGTAGCCCAGAATATCAGGAACATTATGCCAAAGAACAGCGGGAATCCAAACAGTTTGTTTGTGACAAAGGCGTCGATAATCTGTGTCGACGAGATTTTCTGTTCCTCGCTGCGCGAGAGCGTCTCGGCCAATGCTCCGGCAATGAATCCGTATTTTTCAGATGCAATATCTGATGAAATATCGTCCTCTCGTCCATTAAGCCTGTATCTGGCAAGAATCCGGTCGCGTTCTTCCAGAATGGCATTCCCTCCGTCGACAGCCTTTACTATATTCTCGGCTTCCGGGTCGCGTTCGAGCAACTTTATTGCTATATAACGCGGAGAAAACTTACGGTCGACATCGGGCTCTTCTTTGAGCATGTCGATGAGCACACGCACCATCTTCTCCATTTCAGGGTCGAGATTAACATGGATATGACGCACATCCTTGTTTGAGCCTTCGTATACCGAAATGATAGTATCGAAAAGGCGGTCGACACCTTCCCCGGTTTTTGACACGACAGGCACCATCGGCACGCCAATCATCGAGCCGAGTGTGGCATAGTCGAGGCGTGCTCCGGA
>CANRZQ010000010.1 GCA_947644475.1 uncultured Muribaculaceae bacterium | reverse complement strand
GCGAAATTTGTGTAATTCGTGGTAAAATAAGAGCGCGACCGCGCTCCGGTGTACATAAATTACACAGATTTAACGAATTTCTCATATTTATTTCCGAATCGCTACGCGATTCCATGCGCCGAAATTACGATGCATTATTGATTAAACAGGTCGACCGCAAGGCGGTCGAATACGGTAGGCACGGGCAAAAGCCCGTGTTTTAATGTATCGAGGAGGTTCGACTGCGGCCGCAGTCGAATAACAACATCTCATCATAACATGGGCTTGCGCCCATGCCTACCATATTAAGCGGCTCTGCCGCTTCTGCTGAGAAGACTTGCACCCTAAATTCGGCTTGCTCCGGTTTATGCCGATATTGTAGGGGCGCACCTCGGGATATATGGTTTGAGAATCGTTTGTCGCAAGCCGGAGGCTTGCGTTCCTGATGGTTTCGCGTTCCCGGTTATTTTGGGATGAAGCGGCTGTAATATTCGAGCACGTCGGTGCGGCCGCGCAGGCGGGCGTGGAGCACTTTCTGGTGGAGGAATTCGTCGAGGCGGCTCAGGGCCTCGCGCTCGGTGGCTTCTGCGTTCAGATGTGCCTGACGGGCATATGAGCGCGCCAGATAGCGCAGCATGTCGCGGTCGAAGGTGAGGCCGCGGAAATTGTGAAGCATGCGCCGGCGGTCGGTAACGCCGAAGTCCATGCGGTTGATGTCGATATATGAAAATTCGTAATTTCCCGCGCTGTCGCGTTTGAAGAAGATGTTGCCGGGTGTGAAATCCTTGTGGAATATGCCTGCGGCGTGCATACGCGCCATTTCTGCGGCCAGGGCGTCGGCGAGCGGCTTGGCGTCGGGGCGTTTGTCCCATCCGCGCAGATACACGGCGTCGGAGATGTATTCGTAGATATAATAACTTAGGTCGAAACGCCGTCCGTAGCGTATTTCGACATAGGCCAGCGGAGTGGGAGAGTGGAACCCGAGCCGGCGCAGTTCCATAGCGTTTTCATAAGAGCGTCGGGCCTTGCCGTGGCGCAGGTTGCCGTAGACCCAGGCGTTTACTCCGGCAGGGCGGTGGAAGGCCTTGATACACACCTCGCGGCCCTCGAAGTCGAGGCGGTATAGGCGGTTGCGCCCGTCGTAGATTGTCTCGGCCTGGTGTGGCACGCCGTCGCGCGCTATTTCTGCCGCCAGTTCGGCAATGTCGGGAAAACGGGGGTTGAAAATTATATTGACGTGGCGCATGGTGTCAGATTTTATCGATGAGGATTCTGCCGAAAGAGGCCGCGAGCAGTTCGGCATCGGTCGGTTCGTATTGAGAGAGAAATATCCTGTCGGCATTGAGCACGGCTTGGTCGAAAATAAAGTCTTTGCCGTGCCAACGCACGCGGTTCCCGATTTCGAGGGCTTTGCAGCGTCGTACGACGGGCATCACGTGTCTGGCGCGGAATTCTCCATATACGTCGAGAATTGCGTCAGGATTGGCTGCAATGGCCTCTACGGCCTCTTTGAGGCGCAGGTATGTGGCCGGAGCGTCGTAGCCGAAGAAGGCATAGCGCACTGTTTCGGGGTCGTGACGGAAATCTTCACCGGGGGCTACATCCAATGTCTCTACCGCGCCGGGGCGGCCAAACTCCGATTTGAGACGTTCGGAAGGGTATATCCATGCCACGCCGGATGTGTCGAGCCTGTCGGCATGGGGCCACTTCACGCTGTTGCGAGGCACCCTTACGGCAATCTCGAAGTTTTTTCCCGAGGCCAGTTTTCGCGCCGAAACGGCGGCAACGGCATCTTTGAGCCGCTCGGTCTCTACGCGTCCGGCGTCGAAAGTCTTCAAGCGGGAGGCAATGGTGGCTGCTGTAAATGCGCTCCAGAAGGCGGGGCGCATCACCTCTACCTCATGTCCATGGCGGCGCAACTGCTCTACTTCGGGGCAATTCTCGTCTATGTCATTGGGGAGAACTTTCAGTATCTTCATTTTCGAGGGGTTTTAGCACCACGCCCACGCCTTTTTTGCCGTTGACGGCTATTGGCAGGGGAGCGGCGAAGCGGATTATGCGCACACGCTCGCTCTCGTATTGCGCGGGCAGCGAGTTGAGGTAGTCGAGGTCGAACACGCCGTCGCCTATCGAGGGGTTGATTGTGAAATAGGCCACGCCCATCGACGTGAGGTTCTGGAAAAAGTGAGTGCCTTGGCTGGGGTCGATGCGGTAGTTCGACAGCGATGACTCTACAATGACTCGCGCCGCCGAGATATGCGGCCATTTCACGGGTATGCCGAGCGCGGGGTCGCTCGAGCCCCAGCGTCCCGGGCCGATTAGCACGTAATTCTTGCCTTGGGCTATGAACTCGCGGTTGATGCGCTCGATTTCTTCGGCCACTTCGCCGTTGTTGCGCGAGTTGAAGGTCTCGGGACGGACGTACACGATGGTGTCGACGCTGTCGATGTTGCCATGGCCGAGCGCGGTGGCCGATTTGAGGATTGCGCGGCTGTCGTCGACATCGATGATGTCGTCGTCGACCATGTCTTTTTTGTCGATAATCGGGCGTATTTGCAGCCAGTAGATATGTCCTTTTAGCCCGTCCTTGCCCGGGGTGGCGAATACGTTTCCGGCAAATTCAATCTCGACGGGACGGCGCATCTCGTTTTGTCCGGCCGAGAGCATGAAATCGGCGGCCTCGGCCAAGGGGAATGCTCCGTGCCGCAGCATGGAGTTGAATGTGACCACGCGTCGCCAGCGGCCCTGCTGCTCGTAGTCGCGGAGCACGCCGTCGTTGGGGTCGAAGGTCGACACCATATGGCGCAGCACGCCGGTGTCGGCGAAGTCCTGCACGCGGCGGCGCACTATGTTGTAGCCGTCGTCGACGGTCATGTTGTCGGTGGTGGATGCCAGTTCGAGCGCGTCGAGGCGCGTCTGGGTGTCGCGCAGGGCCAGGTCGAGGGTCGATGTTTGAAGCACGGATGCCGGGTGGCGGGGGGAAAAGCGCAGGGCCTGTCCGCCGTCGACGATATATTTGCCGAGGCCTACGGCCACCTGCACCACGCCGTCCTCGGCCCGCTCGTCGCCCAGAGGATAGTAGTTGAGCGAGCGTCCCACGCCGGAGAACGACGGGAAATAGGCTCCGCCGCCGCGGTTCTCGCCCACCACTTCCTGTATTATCACGGCCATCTTTTCCTGGTCGATTACATTGGATGTGGCTGTCATATATGCCTTGGAGGCTGCATAGAACACCGAGGCGTACACCCCCTTGATGGCGTCGGAGACAAGACGCAGCATCTGCTCCTTGTCGGCAACGTGGGGAATCATGTATGTGGAGTAGATGCCGGCGAAAGGCTGGTAATGCGAGTCCTCGAGCAGGCTCGACGAGCGTATGGCCAGCGGACGGTCCACCACCTCAAACAGGGCCAGAAGGTCCTCGATGATTCGCTCCGGCAGGCGGGCTTCGAGAAACCGGCGCAGAATCTCATCGTCGGCCACCGGGCTGAGAGCCAGCGGATAGAGTCGGTTCTGCTTCATGAACTCGTCGAATATGTCGGTGCAGAGCACCACGGTGCGCGGAATCGAGATGGCCACGCCGTCGAAATTGTCGCACACCGGATTTTTCTTTATGATAGAGTCGACAAATGCCAGGCCGCGGCCTTTTCCGCCAAGCGAGCCCTGGCCTATGCGGGCGAAGTTGGAGTAATGGTCGAAACGGTCTTTCTGGAACACGGCCACCACGCCGCGGTTTTTCATCTTGCGGTATTTCACAATGAGGTCGAACACCAGCTGGCGCACGGCCGCGCTTTCGCCAATGTCGTGGTAGCGGTGGGTCTTCATCACCTCGGCGATGGGGAACATGGCGCGGGAATAGAGCCAGCGCGATATGTCGTTGTGCGAGGCGTGGTAGAACAGCGACTCGTCGGGAATCCCGAATATGTTTTTCTGCAAGTCCTTGAGCGTGGCTATGCGCATTATCTCTTCCTGCGTCTCGGGATTGCGGATTATGAAGTCGCCGAAGCCGAAATTGTCGGTTATGGCCTCGCCGAGGTCGACAGGCAGTTTCTTGGAATTCTTGTCGAGGAATACGCCGCCGAAATCCTTCACCTTGTCGCGGTTCTCGCTTTCCGACGACTCGACGATGATGGGCAGATATGGGTCTTTGTCGCGCAGATAGCGGGCCAGGCGCAGGCCGGCCTCGCGGTCTTTGGCGCCCTCTCGGTTGAACGACACGTCGGTGATCACGCCAAGCATATTCTTGCCGTATTTGTCGTAAAACTCCACCGCCTCCTCATAGTTGCGGGCCAGAATCACCTTTGGGCGGCCGCGCATGCGCAGCATCTGCTCGTGCTCGTTGAGGGCCTCGGTGGAGAACACCATCGACTGGTTGAGCAGGAACTTGAACAGGTGGGGGAGCACCGACGAATAGAAGCGCACGGAGTCCTCCACAAGCATTATCATCTGCACGCCCACTTGCAACACGTCGCGCTCGGCATTCATCTTGTCCTCGAGCAACTTTATGATGGCAAGCAGCAGGTCGACGTTGCCCAGCCACGAGAACACATAGTCGATATGCTCCAGATTCTGGTCGGCCAGGCGGCGCGACACCTCCTTGGAGAATGGCGTGAGCACCACAATGGGCACGTCGGGGTGCGCCTCCTTGATTGCCGCGGCCCCGTCGAATGTCTCAGAAATGTCGATGCCCGGCATGGCTATGACCAGGTCGAAATTCTTGTGCTCCATGGCAGCGAGGGCTTCCGACACATGCGCCACACGGGCCACACGGGGCGGCGAACTAAGGTTGAGCGACACATACTCGAAGTAGAGCTGCTCCTCGACGCGGCCGTCTTCCTCCATCATGAAGGCGTCGTAAGGCGAGGCGATGAGCAGAACGTTGAACACACGGCTTTGCATCAGGTCCTGAAAGGCCGTGTCTTTGAGCAGCAGTTGGGATAGCGCGGTTTCGTTCATAGTGCCGGAATATCGTAGATTGGCGTGCCGGGGAAATGGCGCTCGACATATCGGCCTATGAAGGCGCGGGTGTCGGCGGCAATCTCGGCGTCGCGGTCGAAATAAGTGTTGTAGAGTACGCATGCCAGCGCGATTCCGCGGCTGCGCAAGGCCTCGAGCGACAGCACCGTGTGGTTTATCGAGCCCAGGCGGCTGTTCGTCACCAGAGCCACAGGCAGATGCCTCGTGGCCGCATAGTCGATGGCGAAAAACTCGTCGGTGATGGGCACCATAAGCCCTCCGGCGCCTTCGACAAGCACCGTGTCGAAGGCCTCCTCGAGCCGCCGGCGGGCTCGGTCGATTACAGTGAGGTCTATTTCCCGGCCGTCGATTCGCGCGGCAAGTTGTGCCGATGCCGGATATGAGAATATTATCGGGGCTGTGGTGCCGTCGAGGTCGAAAGGAGTGGGGGAGACGCCCATGAGTCGGCGGTGCGCCTCGATGTCTTCCGACGAGCCGATGCACCCCGTTTGTATAAATTTCTGGGTAATGACGCTGCGGCCCTCGGCTCGCAACTTGTTGGCAAGCCACGCCGTGCAGAAAGTCTTGCCGGCATCGGTGTCGATGCCCGACACAAATATCGTCTTTTCCATCATTGTGTGCGGTAAGTTTATTCCGACACAAAGTTAACAAAAAATCCGAAACAATTCATCAACGGGAAAAAACAATCATAAATAATATCATCAATATATCATAAAATAAATAATTTTGCTAACTTTGCATTATTAAAATAAATATTGAGATGGCAAAAAATACGATGGGGACCAAACAGCCCCGCAAGTTGGAGGAAAAAATGACATTAATGGGTGAGCAGATTAGGCTTGCCCGGTTACGTCGCAATTTATCGATAGCGCAGATTGCAGAGCGTGCCACCTGTTCTCCATTGACAGTGGCCAGGATAGAGAAAGGTGCTCCGACTGTTTCAATAGGTATTTATGCGCGTGTGCTTTATTCATTAGGGCTTGACGATGACCTGCTATTGATAGCAAAAGAGGATGCGTTAGGAAGAAATCTTCAAGATCTGAGTCTTAAACACCGGCAGCGCGCCTCAAAGAAATAAGATATGAAAAAACTGTATGTATATGCTGATTTCGACTGGCTTGATGCTCCTCAGCCTGTCGGTGTTTTGTCATATGATAATGTGAGGGGCAATGAAACGTATTCGTTTTCTTACAGCAAGGATTGGCTCGCTGTATACGGGGATGTGTTTCTTGACGAAGGGTTGCAGAATTTTCCGGGAGAACAATACTCTCGACCCGGAAGAGATATTTTCGCCTGCTTTTCAGATGCCCTTCCCGACCGTTGGGGGCGAACGTTGCTCAATAGGCGTGAACAGATTGTCGCCAAGGAAGAGAATAGGCCTGTGAGAAGATTGTCGTCGTTCGATTATCTTGTTGGTATTGATGATACTTCTCGAATGGGAGGATTCAGATTCTCAGAATCAAAGGACGGAGACTATATAAATACGGGTACGTCGTTTCGTGTGCCTCCGTTGACAAGTTTAAAGGAATTGATGCACGCTGCCGGCGAGATTGAGACAAGCGAAGAAAAGCAGCAACTTCCCGAAAAGAAATGGCTCGTGCAGTTGCTGCGTCCGGGTTCCTCTCTTGGCGGTGCAAGACCTAAGGCAACTGTCGTTGACGAAAACGGAAGATTGACGGTGGCGAAATTTCCGTCGCGTAAAGACGACTATGATGTTGCATTATGGGAGCATTTTAGTCATATACTTGGACGTAAGGCCGGATTGGACGTGGCAGAAACCAGTGTTGTCAAGGGAGACAATCACCATATTCTTCTGTCCAGGAGATTCGACCGTAAGGAGGGCGGCGGAAGAATTCATTTTGCATCAGCTATGACTCTGCTTGGCCTTGATGACGGCGACAATGCTTCGTCCGGTTTTGGTTATACGGATATCATAGATTTCATTGTGCGTCATGGATGCTGTGTCGAGTATAATATTGAAGAACTATTCCGTAGGGTGGCGTTCAATATCATTATAGGGAATACCGACGATCATTTTCGCAATCATGGATTTCTATTGACAAGAAAGGGATGGGTGCTGTCGCCTGCATATGATATCAATCCAACTCTTTTGGACAGACAGAGCATACTCATAAACCGATTTACAAACGCGTCAGACTTGAATATTCTGCTTGATTCATCCGGAGACTATATGTTGACAGCAGCAAGAGCCAAGGCTATTGTAATGGAGGTCAGGTCGGGAATAAAATCATGGCATGTTATAGCGAAAAGGATTGGAATACCACAACGTGATATAGACATGTTCGCCCCAAGATTTGAAAAATGGTTATGAGACACACACTAAAAGCCTCCGGACGGAATCCGGAGGCCAGCAGAAGCCCGGTGTTGGGTAGGGTTATCTCACGAGGATTTTATTGCCGTTGATGATATAGAAGCCGGAGGGGAGGGTGGCGGAGGGGTCGACGGGCATGCCTTGCAGGTTGTAGATGCGGGCCGGCGCGTTGCTGTCGGCCTCGGGCAGGCGGATTGAGGAGTAGTCGGCCGAGCCTACGCGCACCACGCTGCCGTTGGCAAGGGTGAGGCTGTATTTGGGACTCGAGGGATAGATGGGGTCGATGGCTTTGCCGTCGACGGTGACTGTGATATTGTCGTCGGCCGCGAAGAGTTCGAGCGTGAAGGGGTTGTCGCCCTCGTAGAAGCGGAACGATGTGGTCTCGCCTTCGAGCGCCACGGCGCTGTGGTCGGAGCGGATAAGGGTGACTTGCCCGGCGAGCGAGGGCTCTATCGAGATTGCGGCGTCCATGTTGCGGTCGATTACGCCGGTGGTGACGGTGATTGCGGAGTTGTCGGTGAGGCTGCCCACCATTACGGGAGCCACGCGGAGTTCGTCGTCGGCATATTCATATCCGTCCACTTCAAGGCTCTTGATGTAGCAGCCTTCGGCAGGCACGAAACTTACGATGGGGGTGTTGCGGGTGATGTCGACGCGGTTGGCTCCGGCAATGAGTGTGATTTCGTCTTTGTTGTAGGAATATCCCCGGTAAGCGTGGATGCGTGCGGGGTCGTCGACATTTATGGTCATGGGGAAAGTGGCGTATTTGCTTACGGTGATGGCGATGGTGGTGGCCTCGGTCACGAATATGTTAAAAGGATTGGAGAATGTGGCGGCAACGCCGTTGACCGTACATTCCGTTACCTGCCATTCGTCGGTGTGGGCCGAGATGCTGAGTTCCGAGCCGGCTTTCACAGAGAATGAGTCGGACATAAAGTCGGCCACGGGGCGTCCGTCGACGTCGACGGTGCGGATAAAAAGGTCGGCCTGGTCGCCCGACAGCACAAATTTTACGGGGCAGTCGATGTCGGGATAGTCGGCGCGGATGTCGACGGTGCAGCCGTCGGCAAGCGTCACGTTATAGGCGTAGCCGCTGAACGGAGCCTCGGTGCCGTCGACTGTGACGGAATAGAGAGGGCGACCGGTGGGCTTGATGGTGAGGGTGCTTTCGGTAGCGGGGTCGAACTTATAGGTGTTGTCGCCGGCGTTGAGTTCGACAGTGGATTCATCGGCGGGGTTCACGACTTTCATCTTTGCGGGGTCGTCGACCTTGATAGTACATTCGGCGGTGCGGGTGTCGGCCTGTGACGCCGATTTTACCACGTAGGTGTCGCCATAGTCGCTGTAAACGTTGATGATGCTGAACTGACGCCCGTCGTCGGCGTGTATCGGCATGTCATACTTGTAATCACCGTTGGTCTCGGCCACGGAAATGAGCGAGCACCCCGTGCGCGCTACAATATATACAGCCGTGCCGGGGTCGACGTCGATTTCATTGTAGCCCGATTTCAGGCCGGGCACATCCTGTTCGTCGTTGATGATAACCTCGACGCGGCCTATGTCGTCGATATCGAGGCGTACGGTTACGGCCGAGGCCGACAGTGCTGTCAATGCAGCGATTAAGAGGAAGGTAAAGATTTTCTTCATGCGTTTTGGTTTTGAGGATTATTTTGTTAAGATTTTGTGGTGTGTATTTGCAAATTGATGCGTTTCGGCCACAAATTTAAGCAAAATATTTCAAAAACCAAATTTTAGTTCGCAATTCGGCGTTTCAGCACGGCGGAGCCGTGATTCCATGGTTAACCCGGTATGGAGGCGAAGCTGACATGCCGGGTTTATGATGGCGAAATCAAAGCACTGCACGGCAGTGCCTCGTATCTCAGTTTGCCTTATAGAACGCTCCGACAGGCTCCGCTCCGATACCGCGGTTGGTTCGAATTGACCCGACCCCGCATGTCGGCTTCGCCTCCATACGGGGTTAACATAAGAGCCACGGCTTCGCCGTGGAGCCGTGCGCCAATATAAAATCTGGCATTATTTTATCCACACTTGGGTGGTGGCGGAGTAGGTGAGGGGGCAGGAGCCGTTGGCGGTGCGGATATAGCTGTCGCAGAAGCGTTCGAGCCGCGAGGGGGTCCACACGGCCTGCCGCAGGGCGTTTACGCCGGTGCGGCGCAGATGGCGGAGCACTTCCATGGGCGAACTGAATTGGAGCGTGTGGCAGAAGCCTTTGCGGGTCCATTCGCGCGCTGTGGTGTCGGCCAGCGCGCTCCACTGCGAAATGGGCGGGGTAGGCAGCCCGGCGATGCCTGCGGCGTGGTAGAATTCCGCAAGGTTGTCGGGCAGGAAGGTGGAGAAGGCGAACACTCCGCCCTTTTTGAGCGTGCGCATTGCCTGCGCGGCAAATGACGGGGCGTCGGAAAACCATTGTATGGCGCAGTTCGAGACTATGGCGTCGAGCGATGCGGAGGGAACAAGCCGTATGTCCATCTCGGCGTCGCCTTGCAAGTATTGCATGTTGATGTCCTTCGGGATTCTCACCTGCTGAGGGGTGAGGTCCATGAGATAGAGCCAGTCGACATCGCCGAGAGAGTCGAGATAGAACGAGGTGAACACGCCCGTGCCGGGGCCTATTTCGAGAATCTCGCCCGACAGTGCCGGCCTTTCGCGGCGCAGGATGTCCCAAAGTTGGGCGCCGATCATCCGCTGCACTTCGGCTTCCTCGTCATATGTCTTTGTGGCGGCGGAGAAGCGTGCCTGCACCAGAGTTTTGTCAATCAGGTAATTGTCGATGAGATATTGAAAGTCGGGCAGGTGAGGCCAGTTTGTTTCCACCGTGCGAGTTCCATTCCATGCCTGCCTTTGGTTGGCGATGGGAAATATGGCGTCGTCGCTTGTGAGCACGGCCAGGGTCCAGGCTGTGAATGGCATGGTTTTGCAGGCGGCTATGGCGTCAAGTTCGTCGATAAGGCCCTCGATGCCGCGTTCGGGCATGTTGGCGCAGAATTGGCCGTAAGCCGAGGCTGAGCCGCACATGCGGCGGTAGAATTTTTGCAACGCGCGTTCCGACATGGCCTCGCGCGTGGCGCGGAACACGGCCTCGGGGATGCCGCGCGTGTCGTCGACAGGGTAGGGCGTGCCTGCCACGGCCACACAGGCCGAGAGCCTGTCGGCAAGCCATGGGAGCACGTCCTGTGAGGCGTATACGCCAAACGACCATGCTATGACGCATATTTCCGCGTAGCCGTCGGTGAGGCGCAGGTCGAAAAGGGGCGAGCGGTAGTCCCACACGGCCAGTATGTCGAAATCGGGGTGGGAGAGGGTGGCGAAGGGCTTGCTGTCCATGCCCCAGCCGGCAAATATGATGAGCAGGCGTTTTTTGCCCGACCGTGTTATGAATCGTGTCTGCATGTCTTGAATATTTGTTCGAGGCGGTCCATGTCGGCATCGGCAAGGGAGGCCGAGAGGCTGAACCGCAGGCGTTCCGTGCCCGGCGGCACTGTGGGTGTGCGTATCGGGAGCACCTTTGCGCCGCCTTCGAGCAGCGTGCGGCTAAGGGCCACTGTGCGGGCCGCGTCGCCCACGATGTAGGGCTGGATGTGGCTCACGATGCCGCTGCCGGTGATTTGCGCGAGCCGGCGCGACAGTTGGCGCAGGCGCAGGCGCAGGTCGTCGCGGCCGAGCATATGCTCTATGGCAAGGCGTGAGAAGGCTGCGTTGACCGGCGGCAATGCTGTGGAGAATATCAGCGAACGGGCCTTGTTCACCAGAAAGTCGCGCACGGTGGGCGACGTCACGGCAAACGCGCCCACCGAGGCCAGGGCCTTGCCGAATGTGCCCACCACCACGTCGACATCGTCAAGGCATCCGGCCTCGGCCGTGAGGCCCAGGCCTTGCGGGCCGCATACGCCGAAAGCGTGAGCCTCGTCGACGTAGAGAAGCACCTCCGGATGCAGGCTTTTCAAGGATGTGAGCGCACGGATGTCGGCGCTGTCGCCGTCCATCGAATACACGGATTCCACCACAATGAGCACGCGCTCGAAGCCGGGTCCGCGGCGTTCGATTATTTCTGCCGCGCGCCGCAGGTCGTTGTGCGGGAACCGCGCCATTTCGGCCCGGGAGAGCGCGATGCCGTCGATTATCGACGCGTGCACCAGACGGTCGGCCACAACAAGCGTGCGCTTGTCGGCCAAGGCGCTGATAATGCCTGTGTTGGCGTGGTAGCCGCTGTTGAACACCAGGGCCGCTCGGCCTTCATAAAGGCCGGATAGCGTGTTTTCGAGCAGCGCGAGTTCTTTCTGGTGGGAGGCAAGAAGCCGCGATGCCGAAGCCGACAGGGGCAGGCGGCGCTCCATGGCATATTCCATAGAGGCGCGTCTCAACTGCTCGTTTTCGGCAAGCCCGAGATAGTCGTTCGACGAAAAGTCGGCGGCTTCCGGATGCACGTCTGTGGGTATCGACCGGAAATTGCCCGATTCTTTAAGTGATTGTAGCGTCTCGCTGTAAGTCATTTCAGTATTCTTTCACCATTTCGACAAGTTGGCGGCAAAGATAGCGCAAACTGTCGTCGTCGATGACATAGGGCGGCATTATGTAGACGTTGCGCCCGAAAGGACGTATCCATACTCCGCGCCGCACGCATTCTTTCTGGAACTCGCCCACATCTACCGGCTCTTTGGTCTCCACAACGCCGATAGTGCCGAGCACACGCACGTCGGCCACCGAGTCGAAAGCCGCCGCCGGGGCAAGTTCCTCGCGGATTATCCGCTCGATATGGGCCACGCGTGCCGACATGTCCCGGCCTTGGAGCAGGCGCAGCGACTCGCACGCTATGGCGCAGGCCAAAGGATTGGCCATGAACGTGGGGCCGTGCATCATCACGCCGGCCTCGCCTTCGGAAATGGTGCGGGCCACAGCGGCAGTGGTGAGCACGGCGCTCATCGTGAGGTAGCCGCCCGTAAGGCCCTTGCCTATGCACATTATATCCGGCTCGGCACCGGCATGTTCCCATGCGAAGCAGCGGCCCGTGCGCCAGAAGCCGGTGGCTATCTCGTCGAAGATGAGATAGATGCCCAGTTCGGAGCAAAGGCGGCGGAGTTCGCGCAGATATTGCGGATGGTAGAACCACATGCCTCCGGCGCCCTGCACTATCGGCTCTACGATCACACCGGCCAGTTCGTCGGCGTGGGCGCGCATCTCGCGCTCCATCTCCTCGAAGCATGCAGGGTCCCATTCCGCGCCGAAGCGGCAGGAGGGAGAGGCCACGAAGTGCCTTACGGGCAGGGCCGAGCCGAAAGCGGTGTGCATCCCGGTCACGGGGTCGCACACGCTCATGGCGTTCCAAGTGTCGCCGTGGTAGCCTCGGCGTATGGTAATGAAATTAGTCTTCTTGTGGCTTCCCGAGCGTGAGACCGAGGCCTGCACGGCCATTTTCAGCGCCACCTCCACGGCCACAGAGCCTGAATCGGCATAAAAAATATTGTTCATCGACGGAGGAGCCATCTCCAGCAGGAGTTTTCCCAATTCGATGGCCGGCTCGTGAGTGAGCCCTCCGAACATCACATGGCTCATCTTGGCCAGCTGGTCGGTTGCCGCCTTGTTCAGGGCCGGGTGGTTGTAGCCGTGTATCGCGCACCACCACGACGACATGCCGTCGATCAGTTCCGTGCCGTCGGCAAGTCTTATCATGCACCCCTCCGCGCTGTCGACCTTATATGTCGGCAGTGGGTCGATAGTCGAGGTGTACGGATGCCACAGATGCTGTCTGTCAAATATGTCAAAATTCTTATTATCAGTCATTGCTAATCGTTGTTTTAGCGGCGGCGGTCGGCGAGGACGTCTTTGGCTATGTTGTCCTGGATGCTCGAGGCCGGCTTGGGGTGGGTCGAGGCTATCTTCACTTTCAGTTCGTCGAAGCCCTTGCCGTAGACGCCGTTGACGTTGGCTTGCGTCACAAAGGCGTCGGGGTCGATCGACTTTATGATGCGCGAGATTGTCACCGACTCTATCTTGCGGCACATCACCAGCAGAATCTTGACCTCGCCCTTGGAGTAGAACCCCATGCCGTTGAGCACGGTGCAGCCGCGGTGGGCGTCGTTGTTGATGGCGGTGGCTATCTCCTGCCAGTGGCGCGAGAATATGGTGAACTGCACGGCCTGGCGGTTGGTGTTCACCACAAGGTCGGCCATATACGACACAAGGAAGAGCACCACGAAGCCGAACACCATCTTGTCGAGATGATGGAAGAGGAAAAACGACGAGGAGATAATCACCACATCGGTGTAGAGCATCATGCGGCCGATGCTCACGTTGGATTTCTTTGAAGCCATGGCGGCTATGATGTCGGTGCCTCCCGACGAGCCGTTGTGCACGAATGCCGTGCCGATGCCAAGGCCGCACAGCACGCCGCCGATGGTGATGTTCATGAACGGCTCGTGAGTGAACCCGCCTTCGAACAAAGGAGTGAAAATGCCCACAAACACCGAAATCATTGTCGCGCCGTATATGGTGCCGAGCACAAACTGCTTGCCCACAATGCGGTAGGCAAGCATCAGAAGCGCCATGTTTATGCCAAACTGGCTCACAGCCACAGGTATCCCTGTGAGAAAATAAATGATTGTGCCCACGCCGGCAAGGCCGCCGATCACGACTTGTTCCGGAAAGATAAACGCTGAGAATCCGAAAGCGTACAGGGCTATTCCGAACGTGATGAAAATATAATCTTTGGCCGTGACCCAAAGTTTGGTTTTCGACAATGCCATCTCCGAAGGTTGATGAAGGTTGATTATGTGAATATCAGTTCACAAAATTAATCACTTTCGCCCAATTCCAAAAACTTTCCCAAAATTTTTTTATTTCTGCTGTGTTTTCATTTTATTTAGTACTTTTGTCATGAAAAAACATTTGATATGACTAAATTTTCTCTTACGGTCGCGCTTGCCGCTATTTTGACGCTTTTCTCTTGCGGCAATCACGATACAGCCTCCGACAATGTTCTCGATAAGTATCTCGATGTCGACTCGGTGCGCCATATCGCCGTCGTGCAGTGCCAGGGCGGCTCCGACGCCCGTGTGTGCATCTACGCCAAGGATTCCGATTCGGTGAAATGGAATATCGTGCGCGAATCCGATGCTTTTATCGGCCGCAACGGCTTCACCGCCGACAAAAAGGAGGGCGACGGCATGACTCCGCTCGGCGACTTCGGCATACTCTCTGCTTTCGGTATTTTTGTAAAGCCGCAGTCCTGCCGGATTGAATATACCCATATCGACGAAAACACCTATGCCGTCGATTCCGTATGCGAGTTCTATAACAAGATTATCGATGCCTCGCAGGGCGGTCCGCGCCAAGGCGAGCATATGATAGAATATGCCCCGGAATATAACTACGGCCTCGCCCTCGACTACAACAAAGAGTGTGTCCCCGGCCTCGGCTCCAACATCTTCTTCCACTGTAAAGGGACGAAACCCTCCACCGCCGGATGCGTCGCCGTTGACGAAAACGTGATGAGGCTGGTTTTGGGCATGTTCGGCAAATCCGACCGAGTGGTTATTTTGCCAAAGTGATTTTTGTGCCGTCGAGGCGCACGAGGCCTTTGTCGGCAAGGGCGCGGGCGGCAGCGGCTACGCTGTGGACGTTGCGCCCTAAGGCTCGCGCTATATCGGGCACACAGGCCCCGTCGGGAAGCACGCCCAGAATGGCCATCACGGCCTTCTCCACCTCTGCGGGGTGGATTGTGCGGGCTTTCTCGCGGCACACGTCGCAGCGGCCGCACGGCTCGGTAGCATTTTCTCCGAAATACGACAGAAGCGTCTGCGAGCGGCATGTGTCGTCGGAAAACACAAACCGTTTCATCGCCTCTATGCGGCGGCTCATGGCCTCGCGCCGGTCTTCGTACACTGCTTTCGGCAGCAGGATGTGGCGCGTTTCCTCGCGGTCGCCGGGAAGGTAGATGTAAGGCGTCACGCGCTTGGGAATATATTGCAGCACCTTCATGCGGCCCAGCAGCAGCAGGCTTTCGTGCGTCTGTTCGGCCGAGACCTCGGCGCGCAGCGACAGTGCCGTCTCCTCGATTGGCACGAAGTCGGCAAACAGTCCGGTGTATTGGCGTTGCAGGGCCGTGAACACGGCGTCTGTCACCGGGTCCAGGCTTAGGCTGTAAAATTCCGATTTGGGCGCGGTAATCATCACGCGAGCCCGGGAGTTCACCTCCTCGATATATTCCAGATACCCGGCGCGGCCAAGTATGCGCAGGGCGGAATACACCGGCGTGGCCGGAAGCGAGAACCGCCGGCAGAATAGCGCCATGTTGAAATCGTGTATTGTCTCGCGGCCCGCGCCCACGGCTATGTCGCAGAACACGCAGGCCAGTTCGTAGACGCGGCAGATGAAGTCTTTCTCCGGGAAGGATTCGGAAAGGCGGCGCGAGAGCACGCCCTTGTCGGCCTTCGAGGCTATCACCACGGCAAACGACGGCTTTCCGTCGCGCCCGGCACGCCCCGCCTCCTGGTAGTATTCCTCGAGCGACGAAGGTATGTCGTAATGCACCACAGTGCGCACATCGGGCTTGTCGATGCCCATGCCGAAGGCATTTGTGGCCACAATCACCCTCACGCTGCCGTCTTTCCACGCGTTTTGCCGCTGTTCTTTTTCGTGGGGCTCGAGTCCGGCATGATAGAATGTCGACGATATGCCGTTTTTGTCGAGCAGTTCGGCCAGCATGGCCGATTTCTTGCGCGAGCGCACGTACACGATGGCGGTGCCGGAGGTCGATTCCAGCACGTTGAGCAGTTTGTTCTCCTTGGCATCGTCGTGGCGCACCACATAACTGAGGTTGGCGCGGCTGAAACTCATGGCAAACTCGCGGCTTCCGGGCCTGAATCCCAATTGCCGCTTGATGTCGGCGGCCACCTCCGGCGTGGCCGATGCTGTGAGCGCCAGTATGTTGGCCTCGGGAAAGAGGCTCCGCAATTTGTTTATCTGCAAGTACGACGGGCGGAAGTCATAGCCCCACTGCGAGATGCAGTGAGCCTCATCCACCACGACCGTGGACACATCCCACTCCGCGATTGTTTCGAGAAACCGGGCCACGCCAAGGCGCTCGGGCGACACATACAGCAGTTTTGTCTTGCCAAGGCGGCATCGGTCACAGGCCAGGCGCGTCTCCGACAGCGACATGCCACCGTGCAGGGCATAGGCGCGTATGCCCCGCCGGCGCAGGTTGTCGACCTGGTCTTTCATCAGCGAGATAAGCGGCGTCACCACTATCGTGAGCCCGTCGCGCATCAGCGCCGGCACCTGGAAGCATATCGACTTGCCGCCTCCCGTGGGCATAAGACCGAGCACATCGCTCCCGGCGAGCACAGCCTCGATTATGTCCCATTGCAGGGGCCTGAACGCGTCGTGGCCCCAGTAATCCCTTAATATGCCGATGGCCTCGTCTTTCATGCCTGCCCGAGGGTGGATATATTGACGTTTATTTTACGTAAATTCCGGTGATAAAAATAATTTCGGAGATTTTTCACGTTAATGGCCATGAATGCGCCGTTAATTGGTTTTAATTGAAATTAATGATTAATTGTCGGCAATTCACGTAAAATTTATTCACGAAATCTTGTCAATCAACGTGATTAACGTCTGAGAAACTGTTATTTCGGCGTGTGTATCTGCTTTACGAGCAACTGGATTGTCGATGTGGCGTTGCGGTGGCGGTTCTCCTCTATTGTGTAGCAGATGTCGAACGGCTTGCCCGAATGGATATGGTCGAAATACTCGCTCATGTTGAAGGCTATGCCGTTGAGCACCTTCCCCGACGTGTCGTCCACGATTTCGAGTTTTATGTGCTCGAGCTGGTGGCCGACAAGGCGGCTGGTGCCGAAATCGGTTACACGGCGCGTGCAGAACACCGGCTTCTGGTTGCCGGGGCCGAAAGGATTGAAGAGGTTGAGCGTCGACACAAACTCGCTGGTTATATCCGAGAAGGTGATCACGGCGTCGATGTCGAGTTGCGGCGTCTGCTGCTCGTCGGTGATGTTGGCGGCCACGTATTCCTCGAAGCGGCGCGTGAATTCGGCGATGTTCTCCTCTTTCATCGAGAGCCCCACGGCATAGGTGTGGCCTCCGAAGTTCTCGAGCAGGTCGCGCGTGGCGTCAACCGCGCTGTATATGTCGAATCCCTGCACCGAGCGGCTCGAGCCCGTGGCAAGGCCGTTGGCAAGGGTAAGCACCACCGACGGCTTGTAATACAGTTCGGTGAGGCGCGAGGCAACAATGCCGATTATGCCCTTGTGCCAGTCCTTGTTGTAGATTACGATTGACTTTTTGTGCGAGTTCATCTCGCCGCGCGCTTCAAGTATGGCGTTGGCCTCCTCGGTAATCTGTTTGTCGAGTTGCTTGCGGTCCTTGTTATACTGGTCGATGGCCTGGCTCAGGCGCGAGGCCTCCTTGAAATCGCGTGCGGTGAGCAGCTGCACAGCCTCCGAGCCGCTCTGCATGCGCCCTGAGGCGTTGATGCGCGGCCCGATTTTGAAAATCACGTCGGAAATGGTGATTTCCTTGCCGCTCATTCCGCATGTGCGTATTATTGCGCGCAGGCCCAGGTTGGGGTTTGTGTTGAGCCGTTTCAGCCCGTGATAGGCCATCACGCGGTTCTCGTCCACCATCGGCACAATGTCGGCTGCTATCGACACGGCCACAAGGTCGAGCATGCCTTCGAGTTCGGCTGTGCCTATGCCGTTGCTTATCGAGAAAGCCTGCATCAGTTTGTAGCCCACGCCGCAGCCCGACAGGTGGGAGCACGGATAGTGCGAGCCTTCGAGTTTCGGGTTCAGGATAGCCGCGGCCGGCGGCAGCTCGTCGTCGGGCACGTGGTGGTCGCAGATTATGAAATCTATGCCCAGTGTCTTGGCATAGCGTATTTCCTCTATGGCCTTTATGCCGCAGTCGAGTATTATTATCAGTTTCACGCCCCGGTCGGCGGCCTCGTCAATCACCTTGTTGGTGATTCCATAGCCGTCGTCGTAGCGAGTGGGGATATAATAGTCGATTTCAGAATAAAAATTCTGCAGGTAGCGATATACCAGCGAGACGGCAGTGGTGCCGTCTACGTCGTAATCGCCGTAAACCATGATTTTTTCTTTCGCCCCCATGGCGCGGTTGAGCCGCTCCACAGCAACGTCCATATTATCCATCAAAAACGGATCGTGCAAGTCACGCAGCGAAGGGTGGAAAAAACGTTCCGCCTCCGCCACATTGTGTATGTTGCGTTGCAACAGCAAGTCCGCTACCGGCGGACACTTCGCAAATCTCTTGGATAATTCATTGTCATTTAGGTCGTTGTCGTTTGATTGAGGCAAGTAATTCCATCTACTTGTCATTATGTTGTTTTTTTATTATCATGGTTGTCGGCCGAGGCCGGGGCAGGGGAGTGCCGCATCGTGTTGCCGGCGGCCCCGCACGCGCAAATATGCCATCGTGTCTTATGGGCCTGCTCCCCCAATTACATTCGCAAATATTCGAAGAATATTCGCAAAAAAGAATAGCGCATGTCGGCTGCAAGCCGGTGCGCGATGCCGAAGGCAATTCTTTGACGCAAAAATACAAAAAATCCCCCTTATCCCCCTGTATTTAATTATTTTTAACAAAACAAAATAAAGGTCATTAAAGACTTTATCGACTTTAATGACCTTAAAGACCTTTCCGGCCTTAAATGTTTTGTTTACTTCTGTTCAAAATTTTTCACTGTCGGGAATACGCGACCATTCATAACATGCCGCCACATGATTGAAATACCATTTTGCGGCTCTCTTAATTTGTTGAAACATAACCGTTAGGGTTTAAATTAAACATTCGGTTTACTTGTTGTCACATCATTAAAACGCCGCAAAGTTACAAAATGTTTTAAAACTATGTTATAAAACATATAAAAATTTCTTCCTTTCATTCCTCCCGCCCCCGTGCCCCGCGTTTCTACGCGGGGTGTGAATTATACGTCCCCGGCCCTAAAACCAGGTGTCTATTACCTGCCTCGGAAGCCTCCGGAAAGGCACTGTGACGCTTGCCCCCGACTGCGAGCGGAAGGTGATGCCATAGCCGAGCGCGTCGAGGCGCGATTCAAGCGCGTCTGTGGCCTCGCAGGGGCTGTCGGAGTAATATACCGTATTTTCCGCCGGATGCGGCACAGGGCCGCTTTCCGGGCCCAGAATCACCACATCCACCGCGCGCACCAAGGCAAGCGGGGCCTGCTGCATGGGGTCGACAAACGCCCGAAGCCGAGTCAGCAGACGCTCCCGGCGGCTGAGCCCTTCCTGGCCGTAATACACTCCGCTGTCGCGGAGCACCTCGGTCAGGAAGCGGTAGGCCAGCGGTGAGTGTATCCCGAAGCCGCGGCTATGTCTCAGGCGCGAGAACAGTCCCATGTCATGACTTCTTTTTGGCCGGCATCGACTGCATCACCTGAAATCCCGCGGCTCCTATCACAAGCAGGTAGATGAGCGTGACGCAGGCATAGGCTACGGCGCCCGTGGCGTGGAGCGACGCGGGGTCGAACACCATCTCCACCGTGTGGTGGCCTGCGGGCACGCGCATGGCGCGCAGGATATAGTTCACGCGCCCCAGCGGAGCATCCTCGCCGTCTATCGTGGCTTTCCAGCCCCAGGGGAACCATACCTCGGAGAATACGGCCAGCGCAGGCCTCTGTGCCGTCACCGAATATGTCAGGCGGTTAGGCGTGTAAGCCGTAAGCGAAATCGTGTCGCCCGCGGCAGGTGCCACTATGTCGTTGCCGAACGCTTCCATGAATTTGCGGTCGGCCACGGCCTGATGCCTCGGGTCGAGGGTGCCGAGGGCGGCCATTTCGGCGTCGGCGCCCTCGACAAATGCCACATTGTCCACGAGCCAGGCGTTGCCCAGGGCGTTGGTGTTGAGCAGCAACGGGCGGTTCTTGTCGCCGGTGATGATATATCTGGCGTTGAGCATGTCCATAACGCGGTAGTCGGCAAGCAGTTGGTCGATTATATCCTGATCCTCGGCCGGGAACTGCGCGCGCAGCGAGTCGACATAAAGTTCGGGCATATATCCGGCTTGAAGCATGTGGTTCATGCGGCGTTGTATCAGGTCCTCATAGCGGTTGAGTTTGGCCGCGTGATAGCCGCCTATCATCTTGTGGTGATACGAGCGTCCGGCCTGGTAGAAGCCCGGAAGGTCGAGCACGCGGAATGACTGCGCCGTGTCGGCAAGTATCGCCCTGTCAATCTCATCGGGCGCGAACGTGCTTTCCGACGCCGTGCGGTGGTCGGCCGGCAAAAATGAGTCGTGCGACACATAGCGGTGGTCTACGGTGTAGAGGTCGACAAGCACAATCACACCCACGGCCCCTGCCGCTACACCCTTGGAGAGTTTGCGGCGGCGGTAAAGTTCTATTGCGGCGAAGCCCAGCACGATTATGAAGAACGAGCGTAGCGCGTCGGCCGACACCATGTTGGAGCGCAGCGTCGTTATGGCCTCTGTAAGCCGGTGGGCGGCTTGCGCGTCCTGTTGCCCAAACTCCATCAGCGTGGCGTTCTCGCCGGTCGTAAGCATCGGGCCGAGCATCGTCGGAGCCAGGTACAAAAGCAGGCTCAGGCCGGCGGCCGCGCCAAATGCGCCGTAGAAACACAGCCGTGTGCGGCGGTCGGTGTCGTCGCGCTCGAGCAGCCGCGCAAGGGCTAATACGGCGAGCAGCGGCATCGTGAATTCCGCTATCACGAGTATCGACTCCACAGCGCGGAATTTGCTGTACATCGGGAAGTTATATATCATGAAATCGGTCAGCGACTCGAAATTGCGCCCAAGCGCGAGTAGCATCGACAGGGCCGTGAGCACGACAAGCGCCCATTTCATCGGGCCGCGCACCACAAAGCATCCGGCCAGGAACAAGGCGCATATCAGCGCGCCAACATACACCGGGCCGTTCGTGCCCTCCGAATCGTTGAAATACTGCGGGAAATACTGCAAGAACTGATGCAGGTCGGCTCCGGCGGCATCGCGCGAGCCGTCGAGGCGGTCGAGCGTCATGGGCACATGGCCGCCTTTCTCAGGCTTCATCGTGGCGCCCCCCTTGGCGTTAGGCACAAGCAGCGTCATCATCTCAGCGCCGCCGTAACTCCAATTCACTATATCGCCCTTGGGCAGGCCACCGGTGGGGCGTTCGGCAGGAGCCGCGATGTCTTCGGCCGCGGCAAGCGGCGTCAGTTCCGACTGCGCGCGCTTCGTCTCCTTGGCATACTCATATGTGTTGTAGAGCGACGGCAGGTTGGCCCCCACTCCAAGCAGCCCGGCGCCTATGGCCACAGCCGTGCCCAAGGCCCATTGTTTCACCTTCTTGCCGCGCACGGCCTCCACAAGGAAGGCTATGGCAAGCCCTGCCATCACAAACCCGAAGTAATAGGTCATCTGCGGGTGGTTGGCGTTGAGTTGCAGCATGGCGAAAAGCCCCGTAATAGCCGCCCCGGCAAGGTAGCGGCCGCGGTAGCACAGCACCAGCCCGCCTATCGTGGGCGGAATATAGGCAAGGGTCACAAATTTCCATATATGCCCTGCGCCTATGATTATGATATAGTACGATGAAAAGCCCCAGGCCACAGCCCCTGTCAAGGCGTAGTACCATCGCATCTTCATGCAATAGAGCAAGATAAAAAAGCCGAACATCATCATGAACAGCAGGTTCGACGGCGACGGAAGCCCAAGCCCGTACACCTTGTTGAGCCACACGAAAAGCGAGTTCGACGGGTAACTCGGCGAAATCTGGAACGTAGGCATCCCGCCAAACAGCGAGTTGGTCCACAAGGCTTTCTCTCCCGTGGCCGATTCATACTCCTGGCCCTCGTGGCCGTTGGCAAGTCCTTGCTGTATGTCGCTTTGCATCAGTGTGTTGCCCTCGAAATTGTCGGGGTAGAAAAATACAATGGCCAGCAACGCCATCACTGCCACCGACACGAAGAATCCCCACACCTGCGGGTCCTTCAATCGCTTGCTGAAATCTGTCATAAGTCTCTCTAAAATGGTTAAAGCGTCGGGAATGCAGGGGCGCACGGCTCGTGCGTCCGGCTACTCTACTGTCCCAACGCCAGGTAATATATCGAAAAATGGCTTAGAGCCATAAGCACAAGCAAAATCCACGTCACCTCAGGCCGCTGTCCGTAGCAAATCCACGCGCACACCGCCGAGGCCGCCACATAGGCCGGGTAAAACCACACAAGCAGCCTCACCACACTGTCGGCCGGGGCGCCGGCAAGCAGCAGCGGAAACCCCGCCACAGGCAGAGCCATCGCCACAATCAGTATTTTCATCCACGCCGGTATCGGATTCTCCGGCAGCCTCTCGCCCATAATTGATTAAAATTAATTAAAGCCCTTAAAGCCCTTAATGACCTTATCACTCATCACTTATCCTTTATCCTTTATCCTTTATCCTTTCCCGACAAGTACTCCTTCACCGTCTCGCCAATGCCGCGTTCAAGCGAAAAGCGAGGCGAGAACCCGAAGTCGCGCACCGCGTCCGACACATCGCAATTCCAGTTGCGCTGCTTCATTATGCGGTACTTGTCGCGGTTGAGCGTCGACGGGCGCATCTTGGCCACGCCCCACTTCTCCGCAACCCACGACGCGGCATACACGGCCCACATCGGCAGTTTCAGAGGCATTACAAACCGCTTGCCAAGCGCGCGCTTCACTATCGCGCGGAACTCGCTCTGCGTGTAACTCCGCGGCTCCGAAATGATATATTTCTTGTGAATCACTGCGCCGGCCGGTGCCGCAAGGGCGTCGAACATGGCGTTTACAAGGTCCTCCACATACACAAACGTGAGCAGCTGCTTGCGGTAGCCCATGCCCGGGTCGATGGCGCGGTCGATGCTCTTTATCATCATCAGGTAGTCCTGCTCGTGAGGGCCGTACACGCCTGTGGGGCGGAAAATCACCCAGGGCAGGTAAGGACGCGTGTCGAGCAGCGTCTCAGCCTTGATTTTCGACAGGCCGTAGCGTGTGTTGGGCTGCGGAATGGTCTTCGAGGTCGCCGGGCTGTAACCCTTCTCGTCCCAGGGCCCGAGCGCGCTCAGCGAACTCATCAGCAGGAAACGGTCGGGCACCATCTGCGCCTCCTCTATCACGTCGAGAAACGTGCGGAGATACAAATAGTTTATCCTGTTGAAATCGGCGAAATTGGCACACTTCGTCGCGCCCAGGTTCCATATTATGAAATCCCAGTGCCCCTGCGGGGGAGCCGCCTCCCTGAGTGCCTTGTCCATAGCCTCGCCGTCATTATAGTCGAGCACTACGAAATGAAGGCGTTCATCGCTCAGATAACGCCGCGAGGTAGTCTCCCGGACAGCCACCCACGTGTCATAGCCCCGGCGAAGTGCCTCCGAGGCAATGAAGCCGCCGATAAACCCTCCGGCTCCGACTATCAATACCGACGCCATCGTGTCAATATGCAATCAGCGACGTCACCTCCACATCCTTGGGCAGATGCTCGCGGCCGTTGAGCGATGTAAGCTCGATTATGAAATTCACATATATTTTCTTCGGATGCATGCTCTCCACCAGTTTGTACACGGCGGCCATAGTGCCACCCGTGGCAAGCACATCGTCGTGTATCACCACGATGTCGTCTTCCGTTATAGCGTCGCGGTGAATCTCAATCACATCCACGCCGTACTCCTTTTTGTACTCTGCGCGCACAGTGTCGGCAGGCAACTTGCCCGGCTTGCGGGCCGGAACAAACCCTGCGCCAAGTTCGAAAGCAAGAATCGAACCGCCGATAAATCCGCGCGACTCTATGCCCACAACCTTGGTCACGCCCTTGTCGCGGTAAAGTTGCGAAAGGTCCCATCCTATGATATGCAGGGCGCGGGGATCCTTGAACACAGTGGTCAGGTCCTTGAAAATCACACCCTTGGCCGGGAAATCATACACATCCCGGATTTTTGACTTGATATATTCCATTTTTATAAAAAATTACCGACAAATTTACAAAAATTCCCGTTACTTCGCCAAATTTTCATAAAAATTTTTCTCCGCCGGTAAAGCCGCTCTGCACATTGTGCCCCCGGCCCTCAATCTCCAGAAGCGCGCTTTTGGCAGCCAGACCCCCGGCATAGCCCGTGAGCCGTCCGCCGCAGCCCGTCACCCGGTGGCAAGGCACAAGTATCGACAAGGCGTTGGCCCCGCACGCTGCCGCCACAGCCCGCACGGCCCTCGGCATGCCCATGCGCCGCGCCAGTTCGCCATACGTCACCGTCGTGCCA
>CANRZQ010000009.1 GCA_947644475.1 uncultured Muribaculaceae bacterium | reverse complement strand
GGGTCGGCAGCGATGAGCGAATCGTAGACCTGACGGCTTACTCGTCCGAGATATTCCGGCTCCCACGACGGGGGCTGCACTTCGTTGAACACGTCGATGCCGTAGATATGGTCTGTGCCGTAAAGTTCGGCCTGCTTCTCGAGGAATTTTTTCTGAATAACGGGGAAGAGGGGGTCCATCGGGTCGAGGAGCGAGCATGCCGTCTCGTCGGTGAACGCCTGCCATGGCGACAGTTTGGAAATCTTGGCGTCGGGATAGATTTTTTTCAAGCCTTCGGGGACATGGCCTGCAAATGCGGGGAGGACGGGACGCATGTTGAGTTCGCGCTCGCGGGCCGTGATTTTCTGTTGCAGTTCAAGTTGTCCGTCGAGCCACGACTGTGGCAGGGGCCCCTGCCAGGCATCCATATTGGTCATGCGGTGCCATGGCAGATGCGAGGGGCCGGTGAAGTAGGCGCGCACCTCCTCGTCGGGAATACCGAGTTCGGTCCACACCTTATACCAGATAGATTCCTGTCCGGTGATGGCCAAGGGCAGATTCACGCCGTTGAGGGCCATCCAGTCGATAAGATGCTCCCAATCTTCCCACTTCCACCAGGGCATAGTGTAGCCGAAAGTGCAGTAATTGAGGAAGAAACGGTTGTCGACTCGCGCTTTCACCGAAATAGGCTCAGCCGGGAGCTGAAGCGTCTCGGGCAAGGTGAAACGCGCGTCTTTGTACCAGCCCAGTTCGGTGTTGCACAGGTATTTAAGATAATGGTTGAGGCCGACAGCCATGGAATTGGCGTTGTTGCCGGAAATCACCACTTTGCCGCCGTCGGCCGATATGGTGAACGCATCGGCATCGGCCTTGGGGACGAGGCGGAATTCAAATTCTCCGGCGCGGTCGCCGAGCACGCGCCGGGCAAGGTCGCGCGCCGCCGTGACATCGTCGGCAAAAGCCGCCACGGCCACAAGCAGAGAGAGAAACAGAGAAAGATATTTTTTCAAATTTTTGATATATATCGATGAGGGGGGGGGCGATTTATTTCGAGTTAATTCGATTTAATTCGATTTAATTCGAATTTTTTCGCAAGCCGGAGGCTTGCGTTCCTGCCGGGCTGCCGGCCTATTCGGATTCGAGAAGGAGGACGCGGGAGGAGTATTCGGTGCGGTCGTCGGCGGGCACATCATGCGTTACAGGCAATTCAAGGCCGGTGGACATAAGGAAGCGGCCGGAGAATGATTTGCCTTCGAAGGCGAGCGGCTTGCGGTCGATGCGGTTAATCTCGCGCACACGGTATGTGCGGTCGGGGTCGAGCCCGTTCATCACCACACGCGGATATTGCTTGTTGCGGAAATTTTCCGTACGCCACCAGAAGAACACAGCCTTGTCTTTCCCGGGGGATGCGTAGAGCAACGATGCCACGCCTTTGCGGTCGTAGGGTGAGACAAGACGGTAGAGGTCGCCGAACTGTACGACAGGGCGGATTTCCTTGTATTCCGCGATAGCCTTGCGGCATTGGTCTTTCTCGGCAGAGGTCATGTCCTTGGGCTGCATCTCCATGCCAAGACGGCCCGACATGGCCACGTCGGTGCGGAATTTCAGGGGAATTGTACGCAGGGTCTGATGATTGGGCGTGGCACTGATGTGTGAGGCCATGGCTATGGCGGGGTAGAAATAACTTGTGCCCCACTGAATGAATATGCGCTGCAAGGCGTCGGTATTGTCAGATACCCAAAACTCGTCGAACCATGGCATCACGCCCCAGTTGGCACGTCCTCCGCCACCGGCGCATGCCTGGATGGTGACGTCGGGATATTTGGCGCGGATACGGTCGAGGGTGCGTGCAAGCCCACGGTGATAGTCGATGTAGAGGTGGCTCTGGTTGTCGGAAGTGAGGTATGCCGAGCCGTGATTCTTGATGCAGGCGTTGGCATCCCACTTGATGTAGTCTATTTCAGGGTACTTGGTAAGAAGAGTGTCTACAATCGAGAAAACAATGTCTTGCACGGCCGGATTTCCCAAGTCGAGGGCAATCTGGTTGCCCCCTCGTCCGTAGCGCGTCTTATGGCTTTTTTCTTCAATTACATATTCGGGGTGCTCGCGGTAGAGCAGGCTCATGGTGTCGGTCATCTCGGGCTCGATCCAGATGCCGAAACGGATTCCGCGCTTGCGGGCGGCGTCGGTGAGGCCTTTGATGCCGTGGGGGAGTTTGCGTGTGTCGACAGTCCAGTCGCCGAGGGAGGCCTTGGCATCGTCGCGGTGATATACGGGACCGAACCATCCGTCGTCCATAACGAAGAGTTCGCCACCGAGGTCGGCAATATCTGCCATCATCTGCGCCATTTCTTTCTCTTTGATGTCGAAATAGACGCCTTCCCATGAATTGAGCAGAATCTTGCGCTCGCGGTCGGCGTGGGCCATGCGGTGGGCGCGTCCCCAGCGGTGGAAATTACGCGAGGCTCCGCCGGTGCCTTCTTCCGAATAGGTCAAGGCCAGCACAGGCGTCTCGAAGCGCTCGCCGGGAGCAAGATGATACTCAGAGTTCTCATCGTTGATGCCGGCAAAGAAATGATGGTAGGACGAGTGGTCGGTGTCAATGCGCAGGAGATAGTTTCCGGAATAGCACAGGGCGGCCCCGATGGTGCGTCCGCTTTCCTCGCGTGGCTTGCCGTCGAGCGAGAGCATGATTTCGGAGTGGGCATAGTGGGAGTTGCGTATGCCGTCCTTATTTTTTATCGATTTGAGGCCATGGGTCAAAGGTTCCTGCTCGAGTTGGGCCTCATTGCCCCAGTTGCCCCACAGCGACGAGAGCCACACATCGCCGAAGCGCACGGGCAGATATCCCGAGGCAAACTGCGTGAGGGTGACTGCGGAAGGCTCGTCGTGGGAGATTTCGGTCCATGTCTCGATCACTTCTGAATCGGGCCATGTGCGGTAATTGATGTCGACAGCGAACGGATAATGGGTGTCTTTGAGGGTGACTGTGGTGACATGGCCGTCGCGTTTTACCGATTCCACGTTGAGGTCGAGTGTCATGTTTCCGTCGGCATGACGGACGGCGATGGCAGTCTCCGACACAGTGGTCATGCCGTAGGCCGGATATGCGTTGAGACGCGGGCCGCCTGCGGCTTTCAACACAGCGGCATCGGCAGGCGACAGTTTCGGCCCGTAATAGAGGAATTGCAAGGGGCGTCCGGGTGTGGCATCAAGGATGATCGATGACGCTTGTGTGTTTATGTCCACGATTTCGGCCGAAGCGGAAATCGCGGACATAATCATCAATGACGAAATCAGTTTTTTCATTTGAGGAGTGATTGGAGCAGTTCCGGCTCGTTGGTAGTGATGAAATCGGCGCCTTTTTCAATGCACCATTTCATGTCGCCTTCCTTATTTACAGTCCATACATTCACTTTGAGTCCGAGGTCGTGGGCCTGCTTGAACCATTCGGGATGCTTGCGCATCGCGCCAATCGAATAATCGAGGCCGGCGGCACCGGCGGCTTTGAGTTCGGCGGGAGTCATGTCGCCGCTGAGATAGAACACGGGGGTGCCTTTGGGAGCGTACTTTATGAAATTGAACAGGCCCTCTTTGGAGAAAGTGATGTATTCGGTGCGGTCGTCGAGGCCACGAGCAGCAATAAGGGCCACTATATCTTTCACAACCTGCTCTTCCTGAGCCTTGTCGGCGTGCTCCTTCATCTCGAGGATGACACGTGTTTTGAGACCTTTGGCCGTGTCGAGATATTTCTGCAAGGTAGATATAGTCTCACCGTTGTGGAGCCCCTGTGGCATAACTATGGAGGCGGGCGATGTCTGAATTGTGATGCCGTTTATAGTAGCGTCGTGGTTTACTACGATTGCGCCGTCGGCCGTGGACCATACGTCAAATTCCGAGCCGTAGCATCCGATAGAGTCGGCCTTTACGAGCGAACGGATGGAGTTTTGGGCCGAACCGTCGGTTTTCCAATATCCGCGGTGGGCTATCACTTGGGGATTTGCGGCACAGGCTCCAAGGGCTACAATGCCGAAGCAAGCAGAAAGGAAGGTTTTGGAGAAGTTCATTTTTGGGGGAGTATTTATTGGGCAGGAACACAAGCCTCCGGCTTGCCGTTTTTTTCACAAGCCGGAGGCTCGTGTTCCTGCTGACTAATTTATCACAAGCCGGAGGCTTGTGTTCCTACTAACTAGATGGTGTATTCGATTTTGATTTCTTTGTTGACAGACGTGGAGGGAACGACGATTACGGGGCATCCGGCTTTTTCGTCGTGCTCGATCTTGGCCTTGCGGCCATTGACCTTGACGTTGGCGGGATCGACGCCGGGCACCTGCAAGCGGTAGGCGCGGGTCTTGACCATGTTGTCGTAACCGCCTTTGACGGGGCGCACGGTCACAACGGCACGGTTGCCGTCCTGGGTGTAGTCGAGGGCTGTGGTGGCATATTTTCCGTCGGCATAGTCGAGGGAGATGCCGTCGTCTTCGTAGAGTTCGAAAGAAGTGGCCACATCGCCGGCCGAGGGGTAAACACGCATAACAAGAGTGTTGAGCGGGGCTGTGGCCGGGCGCGGCGTGTAGGGCTGCATCGGGAGCACCATGCCGCCTTTGACATACATGGGGAACTCATCGAGGGGTTTGCTTATGCTTTTGGTGTCGCCGCCCTGATGACGCTCATGGGTGAAAAAGTCGTACCATGCTTCCTGGCCGGGGAACCACACTTTCTGGGCGGCCACCTTGTCGGGGCCTTCGCCGGGCGTGGTGATGGGGGCGGCAAGGATGATGTCGCCGAACATGTATTGCTGGGGATTGTCGAAAGCCTCGGGGTTTGCGCCATAGTCGATATACATGCCTCGGTTGAGGGGCACCATTGTATTGTGGACCTGCCAAACGCTGCTGTAAATGTAGGGCATGAGTTCGGAGCGCATATGATACATGCGGCGCATGGCCTTTGTCTCGGCATCGCCTGAAATCCAGGGACGGCGGTCGAGTTTGGCATCTTTGGTGGAGTGTACGCGGAGGGCAGCCGAGAGAGCGCCGAACTGTGTCCAGCGGGTTGTGAGTTCGGGGTTGGGCTTTCCGCGGAAACCGCCGATATCGTGGGCCCAATAGTAGCATCCGCCATTGCCGGAGCCGGCGGTGAGTTTCACCTCAAAGGCGAGTATTTCCCAGTTGGCCTGTGCATCGCCGGAGAACTGGATGGGATGGCGATGGTCGCCCCAGCCGGCCCAGCGGGAGTAACCGGCGCCGCGGCGGCCGTTTTTCTTAGAGTCGCGGTAGTAGAGTTCGTTGACCCATGAGAGCGATGTGGTGTTGGTTCCCCATACATAGGGATAGAGATAATTCTGCTGCCAGTCGAGCCACCAGAAATCGACGCCCATCTTTTCGTGGGGAGCATGCGCGTAGTCGAAGAAATGTTTCATGTAGGTGGAGTCGGAAAGGTCGAACAGGGGCACCTCGCCGTCTTTTGCTCCTACGGCCTTGGCAAATTCGGCATAATTCCATTCGTGAGGACGGATGCCGTCGTGGGGATGGTCGTTGAGCGAAACGGTGATGCCTTGGTCGTGGACAGCCTTTACGAGTGCTTCGGGATCGGGGATGAGCGCTTTGTTCCAGGTGTAACCGTTCCAGTTGAGGTGAGCGTTATGTCCGGTGCCGACGGTGGCGTCGTTGGTGTGCCAGCCCATGTCCATGACAAGGTTGTCGATCGGGAAATCATTGTCGTCGTAGCCCTTGATGATGTCGAGGAACTCGTCGGCGGTGTAGTCCCAGTAGCGGCAATACCACACTCCGTGGATATATTTACGTGTCATGGGCACCTTGCCGGATATTGCGCCGAGCGATGCGAGAGCGGCGCGGTAGTCATTGCCGTAGATAAAGCAATATTGGTCCTGAATGTGTTTTTTTGTGTCGCGCGGGGCAATCCAGCCGTCGACAAGAATGTCGGAGCGTCCGTCGTCGATCATATACCAGCCGTCGCGCGAGAGGATGCCGTCGTTCATGGGAATTTCCTTTGTAACGCGGTCGAGTGTCTCAATCGGGCCTCCGAGATTATTCTTGGGGAGGAAACGGTTGGTGAATTTCTTTTCCTTGCCGTCGAGCGTGTAGAACACGGCGAGATTGGATGTAGAGAACGGGAAACCGTCGGCATGATAGCGGATGCGCAGGGCCGGGGTGGTTATCTCGTACCAGCCTGCCTCGTCGAGAGGAGTAATTGTAATCTGTGCGGTATCGAGCAGGTTAGAGCGGTCGTAGGCAAAGAGAGTAGGCTCGTCGACGAAAGTGCCGTCGGTGGAATATTCGAGGCGCAGAAGCGTGGGAGTGACAATAGACAGGCGGTTGTTGCCGAACACCATAGGATTGTCGGCGGCCCATCCGCAAGCCATTGCAGTGCAGCCTAAAAGAAATGTGGCGAGTCGTTTCATGATTAAATTTTAAAAATATGGGTGTGCCGTCAAAAGTACGGCACACCCTTTTAGATAAAGTATGAGTTTAACGGTTGGCCGTGGATTGGTAAACGTTTCCGTAGGGGTCGGTTGCCTTCACGGTCACAGTCTTCCACGATGCAGCGGGCGTGTAGGTGAACATATGTTTGGGGGTGCCGGGGCCTGCGGAGGGACGAACTTCCCATTCGTTGTCGCCTTGGAGAATCTGCACGGCGAGGGGGTCGGAGAGGTTGGAGAAGTTGGTCACGGCCTGCCATGCGCCGCCGTCTTCCTGAATCTCGACTTTCCAGTCCTCGCGCCAGAAGAAGATGTTAACGAGGATGGTCTCGTTGTCGACCTTGACGGGGTTGCCTTCGTCGTCCTTGCCGAAGCGGTAGGATGCTTCCTCGGGCTTGTAGATTTTAATCTGGTAGTCGGCGGGATGAGCGGCCCCTTTGTAGTATTTGTTGGTGAGATGGTTGCCGGTGAATTCGAGCACGGCATATCCGCGGGGCGAGCCGTCGGAGCAAACGCCGACACCGTCCTTGGTGTTCCAGTACGCGCCCATAACGGCGCCGAGGGTTGTCTCTTCCATGTTGTCGGAGATTATGGTCTGGAAGTTTTGGTGGGTATGTCCGGAAAGAATCTGCACCTCGGCATAGTCTTTTACGAGATTGTGAAGGTCGGCGGTGTTGGTAAGGTTGGACTTGTTGGTGAGTGTGGCGGTGGGGACGTGTACGCCGATGAGAATCGACTTGGAGTGGTCGACATACTGGAGGTCCTTGGCGAGCCAGTCGAGTTGCTGCTGGTTTACGGCGCATGTGTAGTCGTTGCGGCCGGAGGCTCCGGAGTAGATAATGTCGTCGAGCACTACGAGGTGCCAGTCGCCGATGTTGCAAGAGTAATATGTGGGGCCAAGGACATCGCGGAATTCCTTGTCGGATTCGGTGTCGCCTTTTGTCTTCTCGTTGTGATCGTGGTTGCCGATAACGGAGAACATGGGCACGGGCACTTTTGTGATGGTCTGGAAATATGTTGTGAAGAACGTAGGCTCATTCCAAACGATATCGCCCAGAGAGATTCCGTATGCATCGTCGCCGAGGCCGGATGCGAGGTCGATCATGTCGGGAAGGATGTTGGTCTGCCAGTCGATGACGTCGCTCTCGTAGCCAATCTGCACGTCGGCAACGGCGTAGAGTTTGAACGATTCGGGCTTAACACGGCTTTTGAGGTCGAAGTTGACTTGAATCACTGCGTCTTCGTTGAACTGCAACGATTTGTAGATTTTGGGAGCGCCGTTCTCTACGGGAATCTGGCAGTCTTCGGGCACAGACACGAAGATGTGCTGGCGTCCGACGGAGCGCATCTGGTATTCGCCGTTGGCGTCGGTGGTGATAACGTTGATGCCGTCGCTGACCACGATGCCTTCGCGTGCCTTGCCGTCGACAGTGACACGGCCCACCACGTTCATGCCGTCCTTATGCTCGATATTCACGGCCGGTTCCTTCTCGATGCCGGTGCGGATTGCCTCGGGGGCATCGCCGCACGAAGCGAGGACAACAGTTGCTAATGAAATATATTTGATGAGTTTCATTTTCGTTTTACGTTAAAGGATTAGAGTCTTAGTAACCGGGGTTCTGTTCCAGATTGGGGTTGGCCTGGATGGCGTATGCCGGAATCGGGAAGCGGTTTTTAGTGGGGTCGGATGCTGTGTGCTCCCACCAGTCTTCGGTGGTGAAGAGGCCGAGGCGGATAAGGTCGGTGCGGCGGCGCATCTCGCCGAGGAATTCAATCATCCATTCGTCGGAAAGGCGGTATACGTCGAAATTATCGGGCACGGGATTGGGGTCGATTCCGCCTTCGAAATTACGCTTGCGCACAGTGTTGATAAGTTTTGCAGCACCGGGCTTGTCGCCTGTGCGCCATTTGCACTCTGCGAGCATGTAGTAGATTTCGGTGAGACGGATCATGGGGCAGTCGGGGTTCCAGAGCAGTGTGAGGTCGGCAGTGTTGGGGATAGGGCTTTTGACAAGACGGAAGCCGGATTCCTCGGTGCCGTTCAGGATACCTGAGCCTTTGCCATTGTTGATGTAGTCGACGAAGGTGAGGTTCTGGTTGAGTTTGTCGCGCTGGCCTTTGGTCCATTGCTTGGTGTAGGGGTTCTGCTGGGGACCCATGCAGAACATGCCGGTGTATTGCTTGTTGCCGTGGTAGACATAGGGCTGCTTGCGGAGGTCCTTGTCGTGGAATTTCTCGAAGGTGTTGCCGAGTTTCCACTCGGTGTAGATTCCGGAAGTGGCGCTTTCACGCGAGGGGGTGAGGCAGTAGCCGTTGTAGGGGCCCCAGGGGAAAGTGGTGTCGAAATAGGCGTTGGCGTTGTAGTGGTAGTTGTAACGGAATACCGACTGCCATTCCTGCTTTGCATTTTCGGAGGGCATCGACCAGATCATTTCGGGCGAGCAGTCGTTGTCGAACGAGTGCGGGCCGTACCATGTGGGGTCGAGTTCGTATTTGCCGTAAACGCCGTCGATTATATCCTGGCAGATTGCGGCACATTCGGTGAAGTGGTCTTCGCCGATGTAGGCGTTGGCGTTGAAGTAGAGTTGGGCAAGGAGAGCGGCGGCAGCGGCGCGGCGGATGTATCCGTCCTCGCTTTTGCCGAGCACTTCTTTGGTGTAGAGCAAGGGGATTGCGTCTTTGAGCAACTGCTCTACCAGAGCGTAGGTCTCCTTGTCGGTGGAACGAGGCAGCAGGCCGTCGTTGGTCGACTTGTAGAGGGGCATGCCGCCGTAGAAGTCGAGGCCACGCATATAGTAGTAGGCCATGAGGGTGTTGAGCTGCATGAGATGGTCGTCCTTGTCTTTCTGGGTGAGGCCGATGCCGGTGTAGTCGACGCCGGCGAGGTCTTCGTAAGCCTCGAGGCAGCGGGCCACGCCTTCGACGGTGCCTTTGTAGCACTGCTCGACCATACGGTCGGTGACGGTCCATGTGTGCTGGTGGGGACGGATGTACATACCGTCGTTATAGAAGTCGGTGCCACGAGTGGGGCAGACGAGTTCGTCGGTGGTGAGTTCCTGCGACCACCAGCGTTCGCCGGCCATGTACCACTTGGTGTGGGTGAAGGGGCGGCCAAGGATGGCGTAAGTATTTTCCGGCGAGGTTATGAAAGTGTCGGGGGTGACTGATGAGTAGAATTTCTCGTCGAGTTCGCAAGAAGAGAAAGCCGCAGCCGACAGCATCGCCATTAAAGCATATTTTGTTTTCATGATTTGCGGGAGATGATTAGAAGTTTAACTGCACGCCGAAAGTCCAGCGGATGGTTTGGGGATAGGTTGAGTAAGTGCTACGGTAGTATTCGAAGCCGGGGAAAAGACCGTTGATGCTGACTTCGGGGTTGTAGCCTTTGTATTTTGTGAAAGTGGCGACATCGCGTGCTGTGGCATAGAAGCGAACCTTGTTGAGGTATTTGTTCCAGCGGCCTGTGTTGAGCGTGTAACCGAGGGTGATGGCGTCGATTTTGAGGAACGAAGCGTCGGAGAGGAAGTAGTCGGTTGTCATGCGGGTGTCGTTGATGGCAGCGTTGTCGGTGTAGGCGATTTTGAGCACGTTTTCCTGAGAAGACGATTTCAGGCCCTTGTACATGTTGATTTCGTTGTACACATCGAAGTCGAGCCACGAGCGGAGTGTGATTCCGAGGTCGAAGTCGCGGTAGTGGAAGTTGTTGTCCCATGAGATGATGAGCTGGGGCACGCCGTTGCCTACATAGTGCTTGTTGGCGTCGGTCTTGTTGGCGTCGGTGGCGGGCACTACGTTGTTGTCCTTGTCGTAGATGAGCCATTTGCCTTCGGCATCGAGTCCGGCATATTTGTAGAGCCAGAATTCACCGATTTTGGAGCCGTTGACCAGTTTGGAGGTGTAGCCCATTGATGAGGGTAGAGCGTCGCCGTAGAGGTAAGAGTCGGTGTCACCGAGGTTTTTGATTTTCGACGAGTTGTGCGAGAAGCGTGCTGTCGAGGTCCAGTTGAAATCCTTGCCTTGGATAATGTCGGCAGAGAGTTCGAATTCCCAACCGGTGTTGGTGAGGGTACCGGCGTTGGCCATGATAGTGTTGTAGAGCATGGGAGGTGTGGGGGCGGGAATCTCGAAGAGCATGTCGTCGACCTGACGGTGGTACCAGTCGAACTTACCCCAGATGCGGTTGTTGAGGAATGCGAAGTCGAGACCGATGTTGAACTCTTTCTTTTCTTCCCATTTGAGGTCGGGGTTGGTGTTCTTGGCCGAGCCGTAGGTGGGGAGCCATGTGCCGTTTACGGGCCAGAAGGAGTAAGATGTGTAGGTGCGGGTGGTGTATCCGGAACCGAAGTCGTTGTTACCGGTCACGCCGTAGCCTGCGCGGAGTTTGAGGTCGGAGATCCAGTCGAGTTCTTCCATGAAATCTTCGGATGAGATGCGCCAGCCTGCGGAGAGCGACCAGAAGTTACCCCAGCGGTTGTTGGAGCCGAATTTGGAGGAACCTTCGCGGCGGTAGGATGCGGTGGCCATGTAGCGGTTTTTGTAGGAGTAGTTGGCGCGGCCGAAGAACGAGAGCAGACGCTCGCGGGGGCTTTTGCTTGACTCCATGGAGGCGAGTCCGTCGGTGAGATCGGTACCGGCCGACATGTCCCATCCGCCGATGCCGTCGACAGTGAAGTTGGAGTTGGTCATCGAGAATGTCTCGTAGTTCTGTTCGTAGAAACTCCAGCCGGCGACAGCGTCGAAGTGGTGGTCGGTGTTGAAGTCCTTCATATATGAAGCGTAAGCCTCATAGGAGATGTTCTGGGTCTTGTTGTACTGGTGGTCGGCAGAGCCTTTCTTGGATGAGTTGACCGAGTTTTTGTGGTACTGGTTGTAGTAGCGGTAGAGTTGGTATGTGCGCTGGTCGACACCCACTGTGCCTTGGATGGAGAGGCCTTCCATGAGGTTGATTTTGAGGGTGGCGTCGCCGAGGAGCCATTTGTCCTTGCCGGAGTAGTCCTGGTATGCGATGGAAGCGACGGGGTTGTAACTTGTGCCGCCGAAGCCCATTGCGTTTACGTTATAGAACGAGGGGTTGGAGGGGTCCCAGAGGGGAAGCGTGGGGTTTGCCTTCATTGCTTCCTCGAAGAGGTAGGACGAGTTGTTGCGGCGGTCGCGGTCGGCCTGGCGCACTTGGAGTTTCATGCCGAATTCGGCTTTACCGTCGAACATGGTGTAGCGTCCGTTGATACGTGCGGAGTAGTCTTTACGACCGTCGCCGATCACGATACCTTTCTGGTCCTGATACATGAGCGAGGAGTAGACCTGGAGGTTCTGGGAGCCGCCGGACACTGTGAGGACGTGGCGCTGCGACAGGGGGTTGTCGCGTGTCATTTCCTTATACCAGTCGGTGTCGTAGCCGTAGTCCTGGCCCACGCCGTATTCTACATATTCTTTTGACGAGAGCAGGTCGAGGTGCTTGCGCACGGATTCGATAGAAAGTTCGCAAGTGTAACTTGTCTTCACTTTGCCTTCCTGGGCGCGTTTTGTGGTGATGAGGATTACACCGCCGGCTGCACGCGTACCGTAGATGGCGCCGGCCGATGCGTCTTTGAGCACGTCGATAGACTGCACGTCTTCCTGGTTGATAGTGCGGATATCGCCGCCGGGAACGCCGTCGATTACAACGAGCGGGCCTTGGCCTGCGTTGACAGATGCGACGCCGCGAAGCTGGAAGCCGTTGGACGAGTTAGGCGAGGAAGTGCCGGAGATTGTGAGGCCGGAGACTTTGCCCTGGAGGGCGGTGGCGATTGTGGCGCCGCCCATACCGGGGTTGAGGTCGTCGGGGTTGATTGATGTGATGGAAGATGTGACGCGGCGTTTCTCCATCGTACCGTAACCAACTACTACCACGTCGGATAGCACTTCGGCGTTTTCTTTGAGGACGATATCTACTTTGGAGCCTTTAACAGTCACTTCTGTGGGAAGGTAGCCGATGTATGTGGCCACAAGAGTCTGGCCTTTTTCAGCATTGATTGTGAAGTTGCCGTCGATGTCGGTGTTGGTGGCGAAGTTGGTGCCCTTCACGGCGACATTTGCGCCAATCAGAGGCTCGCCTGTCTCGTCGGTGACCGTACCGGTGACGTCGGCCCACGCGGCCACGGATGTAAGAGCCGCAAGAGTTATGATGAATGTGCTAAGCGCACGTTTGCACGAGGCTGCACGTTGCAATAGTTTTTTCATGCTTATTGGATTATTTTGTTTCTGTGCGGGTTACCTTAATATTGTCGATATACCAGCGGTAGTATCCGCTCTGGTTGCCCTGGATGGCAGAACCGAAGATGATTTTGGTGTTTGCGTTTGCACCGGAATATTTGATGGTGGCGTGCTTCCATACCCAGGGGGTCTCGCTGCCGGTGGTCTTCTCGCTCTTGAATGTGGGAGAAGCGAGCACTTCCTGGAGAACGCTTTGGTCGGTGACGTCTTTGTCGGTGATCCAGCAAGCGATTTCCATCTTGTCGGTCTGGTGGTGAGAGTAGTCGAACTCGATTTCGACATCGGCATAGTGACCGGTCTCGATGAGGGGTTCTTTGATCATGATGGCGGTCTGTGTGGCGCCGCGGTTCATTTTAAGGTATCCGGCCATAGTGTATACGGTCTCGGATGCAGCGTTGAAGTCGAAGTAGAGGCTCTGGAATGTGGGAAGCGGGTTTGTGAAGCCGTTGTTCTCGTATTTCCATGTGTAGATGTTGCGCGCGTCGCCGGCTTTCTTCTCGGTCATGGCGTCGGTGCCGCCAACGGCCCAGTCCATGTTGTCGTAGAAATATACGTGACCCACGGGGTTGCTGTCGGGAGTGTCTTTCACAACGCCTTCCTGATAAATATTAAGGGAGAATTCGATGCCGTTGTCGGATGTGAGGATGAGTTTGCCGGAGCGTTCTACATCGGTGTTCTCGTCAGCCGTAAGAGTCACGACGGTCTGGCCTGCGGCTCCATGGTCGGGAGTGATTTTGAGCCATTCGGGTTTCTCTGTCACTTTCCAGGGCTCGACGGCCTGAATGGGAGCCATGAGCTGCTGTCCGTCGGCGGTGTGCGTGCCTTGGCGGTTGATGGTGATGGATGTGACGGGGATTGTGAACACTTTCACATCTTGCGTTACATTGATCAGTTTCTCAGATTTGCCGGATTTCACGTGAATCTGCGCTTTACGCTCGGCCTTGGAGTTGTTGGGGAGCACGTTGAGTGTCACAACGGTTTCTCCGGCCTCGCCTTTTTCTTTCGAGGGATTAATCCAGTCGCATCCTTCGGGGAGGACAATTTCCCACGGATAGTTGGATGTGATTGTCACTTCGGGAGCGGCATCCTTGTCGGTCTTGCCGAGAATATTTACGGCAAAGGTGGATTCGGACACACGGAACACGTCGGGCTCACGCTTTTGCATGATCGACAGTTGCTCGGGACGGCCGTTGGCGAGTCGGAACTCAACATAGCCCACGCGGTCTTCGCCCGATTTGTTGGGCTGTGCCGTAATCCAAAGATATGCACGGCCGGCGTCGCCGCTTTCGTGGTTGATTATTACCCATTCGGGTTTCGATACTATTTTCCAACTTTGGTTGGCACCGAGTTCAACACTGGCCGGCTGTCCTGTTTTAAGATAACCGTCGGGCTCGAGTTCGATATCCGACTCTGATGCTTCGATATATGGTGCGAAATCGCTGTCGTCGGAGCATCCCGTGAGCATCGACCCGGTGCCCAGCAGCAATGCGGTGGCTGCTAAGCAAATGATATTCTGAATTTTCATGATTGGTCTATATTGCGGGGTTATTACTCGGTGGTTTCTTTCACGAGAATGTTGTCGAGGAAGTATCGGCAGTATTTGTTAGGCTGGTTCGAATCCCATGTTCCGTCGGGAAGGAGTCCGCGCGAACGGATGGCAATGCGTGTCTCTGATGTGATGCCGCGCAGGGTGTAGGAGAACGGGGTCCATACAAATGGCGAGGGACGCGGACGCTCGATGGTCTGCACTTCGCTTACCTGTCCGTCGGCGCCGTCGATCGAGCCGGGGCCGGAAACGATTTCCACCACCATGGGCACGCGGTCGCCTTGTCCGCCGCCGTCGGGGCATGCCACCCACGACACGGTAGCGTCGGCCGAGCCGCCTGTAATGTTGAGTTTGGGAAGGATAATGCCGTTGTCGAAGTTGCCGTTGTTGTTAAACAATATATAATGGAGGCAAACGATGGGCAGTTCCTTGGTGGGGTCGTAAGGCGTAAGTCCTGTCTCTGCCCACAGAGGAGCGATTTTGTCGAAATCGATATGCTCGCGGGGTTTGGTCACGGCATTGTCGGTGCCGACGGGGTCGCAGTATCCGAGGGCGATGGCCCATGAGAAGTCTTCGGAATAGAAGGTGCGGTTTGTCTCAATCACGGGTTCTTTAAGGCTCTGCTTCACCGTAACGGTCTCGGCCAGGTTGAAACTCTTGATCAAGAGGTGGCCTTCGCGCACAGCCTCAGATTTGTTTTCTTCGGCAATAACAGACACGATTTTGTATCCAAAACCGGTCGGGCAGTCCACGGTGAGCCATGGGCTGTCTGATGTGATTTCATAGCCTTTATTAGCGGTAATAATCAGCGAGGGCGTCTCGCCGCTTTCCAACAGACCGTTTTTGACCAGGCTGACAACAGCAGTGTCAACTTTAAGTCGCGGGCCGGCCTCTTCGGCTTTGTCGTCGATTCCGCATGAGCCTAACGAAAGGCTCAGCACAGAAGCCACAACAGCAAGCATCATGGTCTTAGCTTTCTTCATTTGGGAAAACATGATTTATTGGTTATTGAATTATTGAATTTGGATTAGATTTGTGCGATAGTGTCAGACTTGAATTTTCAGGTATTGGATTTTGACAGACATAATTCAAACGAAATTTATATTTTTGAATCTGTTTTTATTTGGTTATTTGATAATTTCGAAAGTATTTAGTTTTGTTTCGCAACAAAAGTATAACAAATTATTGAATGTGCAAAATTATTTTGCGAGATTTTTTTTGTTAAAAACTGTGCACAATTCCAAATATCCTTAAAAAACATCCCGCAGTGATACATAAACTCCTACAAATAAACTGTTAGCAAATTTTAAGCAAAATCTGCCCGTGTTAACTTTTTTTATAAAAAAATCACGCTCCCCCGCATCGCCAACGCATATCAAACGAAACAACGGGGGCGGGCACAGGTCATTGCGCTATGGCTATCTCTATGCCGAGGTCCTCGATGCTGTGGACAATCTTGTCGGGGACGCCGGCGTCGGTGATGATAAGGTCGACCTCATTCATTCCCGCAATCTTGCTGAAACCCCTGCGGCGGAACTTCGACGAGTCGGCAAGGACAATTGTCTTCTGCGCCGTGCGCATCATCACGCGGTTGAGTTCTGCCTCGCGCACATCTGTGGTGGTGATTCCGAAATCGAGGTCGATGCCGTCGACGCCAAGAAAAAGTTTGCTGCAAGAGAAATCAGATAACTCTGTCTCGGCATACCGCCCCACCACCGACATTGAGGTGTGGCGCATCAGGCCGCCCAGCTGGATTATCTGCACGGCCTCGTCATGAGCAAGGATTACCGACGCAGGCAGCGACGCCGAAATCACCGTGAGGCGGTGCACCGGCTTTATGCAGCGCGCAAAGGCCTGCACCGTAGTGCCCGACGCTATGATTATGGAGTCGTCTTTTGTAATCAACGATGCTGCATACTGGCCGATTATGTTCTTCTCCTCGGTGGCGAGTTTTTCCTTCTCGTTGATCGAGCGGTTCGCAATATAAGGGTCTATCAATATGGCGCGGCCATGGCTGCGGTAAAGCCGGTTTTTCTTTTCAAGTTCCGTAAGGTCCTTACGGATCGTAACGGCCGACACCGCCAGAAGCGACGAAAGGTCGGACACCTGTATCGACTCATGCTTGATAAGGGTCTCCAATATGAGATTATGTCTTTCTTCTTTTGTCATGGCGCGAATATATTTTATTTTAATATTTATTTGCAAATATACGCATAAAATCGAAAACGGCAAATCTTTCGAAAGCGAAACCTCATATTTGTCTCAAAACCGCAATACACCGCCCTTATATATAATAATGTGTAATCGGCAAGCCGTTTTAGTCACAGTGAAAGCAAACACAAAAACAATCCGAAACCCCAATTTATCTTGATATTTTACATTATTTCATTATATACCAATATTTTAACCTAAAATTTCAAAAATTTCATATGAAATATTTTGTATTTCGATTTTTAGTTATTACTTTTGTATCGAAATTTATGGCAGCCACTACGCTGTCGATTCGAAATAAATACACGCAAAAATCTATCCCTTGACACCCTCTCATAATCACAATCAAGTTCCATTCTTTGATGTTATAATCATCGGAGGCGGCGCCACCGGCGCCGGCACGGCGCGAGACTGCGCCCTCCGCGGGTTAAAGACGCTTCTGGTGGAACGTTTCGACTTCACGGCAGGAGCCACGGGCCGCAACCACGGGCTGCTGCACAGTGGCGCACGGTATGCCGTGACCGACAGCGAATCCGCTGCCGAATGTATCCGCGAGAACCGGATACTGCGCCGCATCGCCCGCCACTGCGTAGAGCCTACGGGAGGACTGTTTATCTCCCTGCCGGAAGACGGAATCGAATATCAGACAAAATTCATCGAGGCATGCCGCAATGCCGACATCGAGGCCGAGGCAATCGACCCCGCACTGGCCTTGAAACTCGAGCCGTCGCTCAACCCAAGGCTAATTGGCGCCGTGACCGTGCCCGACGGGGCTGTCGACCCGTTCCGCCTTACCGTGGCCAACATTATCGACGCGCGTAAAAACGGGGCGTCGGTGCGCACTTATCACGAAGTGACACGCCTGCTCATAGCCAACGGACGTGTCGAGGGAGTGGAACTGCGCGACAACCACACCGGAGCCATTTCAAAATATTATGCCAACATCGTGATTAACGCCGCCGGCATATGGGGACACCGGATAGCACGCATGGCCGATGTAGACGTGAAAATGTTTCCCGCCAAGGGCGCGCTGCTCATATTTGGCCACAGGGTAAACAATGTGGTGATAAACCGCTGCCGCAAACCGGCCGACGCCGACATTCTTGTGCCCGGCGACACCATTTCCCTTATCGGCACCACATCGAGCCGCATCCCCTACGACGAGATTGACTCCATGGACGTGACGCCCGAGGAAGTGGACGTGCTGCTCCGCGAAGGCTCGCAACTCGCCCCTTCCCTCGCCCACACCCGCATCCTGCGCGCTTATGCAGGCGTGCGCCCCCTGGTGGCGGCCGACAACGACCCCTCCGGACGAAACATAAGCCGAGGCATCGTATGCCTCGACCACAAGAAGCGCGACGGCCTCGACGGCTTCATAACCATAACCGGCGGAAAACTCATGACCTACCGTCTCATGGCCGAGGAAGCCACCAACATGGCTTGCTCCAAACTCGGAATCGACAAGCCCTGCACTACTGCCGAGCAGCCGCTCCCGGGGTCGGAATCTGCCCAAAAGGACAAAAAAAGCGACACGCGCAAGCATATAATCTCACTCTCCACCGACCAAAAAGCCGCCGAAGACCGTCACGGCACTCTCAGCACCGAAATAAAATACGAGTCTGACGAGGACGAGGCCCTGGTGTGCGAATGCGAGCACGTATCAGTGGGCGAGGTGAAATATGCTATCGAGAACCTGCATGTCGACAACCTTATAAACATGCGCCGGCGCACACGCCTGGGCATGGGCACATGCCAGGGCGAACTTTGCGCATGCCGCGGCGCCGGCCTGCTCCACAAGGCCCACGGATGCACCGAACGCGCGCTCGCCGACCTCCATTCGTTTATCAACGAACGATGGAAAGGCATGAAACCCGTGGCATGGGGAGAATCCCTCGTCGAAGGACAATTCATGGCCTGGCTATACGGCGGCGTGTGTGGACTGGCCGATTTCGCTAACAAAGACAAAACCGACCAATGAAATACGACACAATAATAATAGGAGGCGGCATCAGCGGCCTCGTGGCAGGCATAACACTCTGCTCTGCCGGACAAAAAGTCGGCATCGTGTCGTCGGGCCAAAGCGCCCTTCACTTCAACTCCGGCTCTATGGAACTGCTGGGACACGACAGCCGCGGCAACGACATCGACGACCCTTGCGAGGCAATAAAGAACCTGCCTCCTTCTCATCCCTACTCCAAAATCGGAGCAGCCACAATGGAAGCCATGCTCGCCGATGTGAAAGATTTCTTTGCACGCGCAGGCATCAGGCTATGCGGCGACGAGCATCACAATCATTACCGCATCACCCCGATGGGCGCTTTCCGCCCGGCTTGGCTGTCGCTCGACGGATATGCCATGTTCGACCGTCCGGCGCACCTTGCCGACGGAACAATCCTCATAGTAAACATAAAGGGATTCATCGATTTCTATCCCGAATTCATACGCCACGCCCTCGAATCTACAAATTACTGCGAGATACGCGAAATATCGCATCCTAAAATCGAGCGGCTGCGCAAAAGCGCGTCGGAAATGCGCCCCACGAATATATCGGCCGTAATCACAGGCGATGTGGTCAAGGACATTGCCGCCGACATAAACATGCTGATAGAGCAGACGGGAGCCGACGCCGTGATAATGCCGGCGGTGGTGGGAAGCCTCAACGGCCATCCCGACGCCGAACTGCGCCAAAGGGTGAACAAGCCGCTCCATTATGCCCCGACGATGCCTATTTCTGTGGGAGGCATGCATATGCAGATTACACTGCGCCAATATTTCCGCTCGATTGGCGGCGACTACTTCCTCGGCGACACGGTAAGTTCGGCAGTAATTGACGACAACGGGCATGTATGCTCCATCTTCACCGACAATCTCGGCGACACGCCCCTCGAAGCCGACGACTTTATCCTTGCATCGGGCAGTTTCATATCCCACGGACTGCTCGCCACATATGAAAAAATATGCGAGCCGATTTTCGGACTCGACATAGAGGCCCCCGAAAACCGCGCCGACTGGTGCTCGGCCGACATATACGCCGCGCATCAGTATATGAGCGCGGGCGTGGCCACCGACAACATGTTCCATCCCTCGATACAAGGCCGGCCAGTGCGCAATCTGTTTGCTGCCGGGTCAGTGGCATCGGGCTGCGACCCGCTGCAAGAGCAGTCGGGTGCCGGAGTGGCGATACTCACAGCCATGTTCATAGCCCGGGAAATACTCAAATCCTATCGACATGACATATAAAAGCGACAATATAAGCCCCAACAATTTCGAGGAGTGCATAAAATGCACCATCTGCACGGCTTACTGCCCGGTGTCGGCAGTGAATCCGTCGTATCCGGGGCCGAAACAGGCCGGACCCGACGGCGAACGCTACCGGTTGAAGAAACCGTCGTTCTACGACGAGGCCCTCAAATACTGCCTCAACTGCAAACGCTGCGAGGTGGCTTGCCCGTCGGGGGTGCGCGTGGGTGACATCATTCAGTCGGCACGCATACGCTACGCCAAATCAAAGCCGTCGCTGCGCGACCGCCTGCTGGCCGACACCGACTTTGTCGGCACGCTCTCATCGGCATTTGCCCCGATTGTCAACCCCACCCTGCGCACCCGCCCGGTGAAAATGCTCATGCACTCGGTGCTCGGCGTCGACTCCCACCGCCAGTTTCCGGCCTACTCCCGCAGCCGGTTCACATCCTGGTATCGCCGCCACAAGCAGGAACAGGAGAAATACCCCCGCCAGGTGGCTTATTTCCATGGCTGCTATGTTGAGTACAACAATCCCGCGCTCGGCATCGATTTCGTAAAAATAATGAATGCCCTGGGCTTCGGCGTGCGCCTGCTCGACAAGGAGCGCTGCTGTGGAGTGGCCAAGATAGCCAACGGACTCATCGACAAGGCCCGTCACGACGCAGAGATAAACATCGAGTCAATACGCCGCGCCGGCTGCCCGGTGCTCACCACAAGTTCGACCTGCACCCTCACCATGCGTGAGGAGTACCCGCACTTGCTCGGCATCGACAATTCCGATGTGCGCGAGAGCATCCAGCTGGCCGTGAGATTTATCTTCTCGCTCGTCGACCGGGGCGAGGCCACGCTCGTGTTCCGCGACGACATACACGAGACCATAGCCTACCACACACCTTGCCACATGTCGCGCCTGGGCTGGGCGATATATCCGGTGTCGCTGCTGAAAATGGCGCCCGGACTTACCCTGAGAGTGCTTCCGCAGAATTGCTGCGGCATAGCCGGAACATACGGATTCAAAAAAGAAAACTACAACGTGTCACAGCAAATCGGGCAGCAGTTATTCGATTCGATAGCCGAGTTCAACCCCGACTCTGTGGCTACCGACTGCGAGACCTGCAAATGGCAAATCGAGATGTCGACCCCTTACAAAGTGGAAAATCCCATCTCCATACTTGCCCGCATGATTGATTTTGAAAAAACACGCCTCGCCAACTCATAATTTTAGCTAAATTTGCATTGTGATATCTGATTATGCCGCCAATCCGTACATACTATTAAAGTTTCGCATGTATAGTTCACATAGAAACAAAACCATAATGTGCAATCACGGCAAAGCCGTGGCTCATATGTTAACCCCGTATGGAGGCGCAGCCGACATGCGGGGTTGGGCAAAAAATCATCAATCGCAGTATTGGAGCGGAACGAAGTCGAGCGTTCAATTATGTAACCCTGAACGCGAGGCACTACTTCGCAGTGCAAATTTATAACCATCATCGACCGGGCATGTCGGCTTCGCCTCCATACCCGGTTATCCAAGGAATCACGGCTTTGCCGTGACTAACTTTAAACATCGATTTTGAAACATACCTAAAAGACTTAAATATACCATGGGAAGACTACTTGATCCGCCACGCCACCTTGCCGAACGCACCGACACAGGCGTTGACGCTGATTACAAAAAACTTCGCAACCAGGTGTTTCTGGGCGCTTTCATAGGCTACGCGGCCTTCTACATCGTACGCAAAAATTTCTCGATGGCCATTCCGATGCTCGAGCCTTTCGGATTCCGTCCGGGCGAACTGGGCACGGTGCTGGCAATGAACGCCATAGCCTACGCACTGTCAAAATTCATCATGGGCAGCGTCTCCGACCGCTCCGACGCCCGCAAGTTCCTGCCTCTTGGACTTTTCCTCGCCGCTGTGTCAATGGCCTTTATGGTGGTGCCGATACAATATCTCGGCGCCGAGCGCAAGGGCCTGGCAATTGCGCTTATGGGAGTGCTAAACTTCTTGGTGGGATGGTTCAACGGCATGGGGTGGCCCCCGTGCGGCAGAATCATGACACACTGGTTCTCGCAGAACGAACGCGGCACAAGAATGTCGGTGTGGAACTGCGCCCACAACGTAGGCGGGGCTCTTGTCGGCCCCATGGCCGTGTACGGAGCCACATGGTTCGGCTCATGGTTCTACGGAGCGCACACCCAGTATTATTTTCTTGCCGGCACATTCCTGTTCCCGGCTGCCTCGGCTATCCTGCTTGCTGTGATAGCCTATTGCCTGCTGCGCGACACCCCGCAGTCGTGCGGGCTTCCCGCTGTCGAGAAATGGCGCAACGACTATCCCAAGAACTACTCAGCCGAGTCGGAGACCGTGCTGTCGACAAAAGACATATTCTTCAAATATGTGCTCAACAACAAATTCCTGTGGTTCATAGCCATGGCCAATGCTTTTGTGTATATGGTGCGTTACGGATGCCTCGACTGGGCCCCCACCCTGCTCACCGCCAAAAACATCGACCTTAAATCGGCCGGCTGGGCCTATTTCGCATATGAGTTTGCGGCCATCCCCGGCACGCTGATATGCGGATGGATGTCGGACAAGATTTTCCACGGGGCCCGTGCGCTGCCCACTATGATATTCATGGCTATTGTGGCCGTGTTCATCGGCCTCTACTGGGCTTTCATCGACAACCTCACCGTGGTGATAATCTCCCTTATCGGCATAGGCTTCTTTATCTACGGCCCGGTAATGCTCATCGGCGTGCAGGCTCTCGACCTTGCCCCGAAGAACGCAGCAGGCACGGCAGCCGGCCTTACCGGATTTTTCGGCTATTTCTTCGGCACAGCAATCCTGGCAAACACCGTGATAGGATATGTGGCCCAGAATTTCGGCTGGAACCAGACATTCATACTCCTTATCGCGGCATGTCTGCTCGCCATAGCCCTCATGGGCTTCACATTCCGCCAGGAAAAACATTTGCTCAACAAAAAATCGACTGATAAAAAATGAATCCGGCATACAATTCCCTCGGAGCCGACCGCAAGCGCTTCCTCTCGTGGCAGATGAAGACTATACTTGTAACGATGCTCGGCTATGCTATTTTCTACTTCGTACGCAAGAATTTCTCGATAGCAATGCCCGGCCTCACGGCTGAATATGGCATCTCGAACAAAAGTTTCGGCTGGATTATCTTTGCCGGATCGCTTGTCTACGGATTTTCCCGTTTTGCCAACGGCTACCTCGTCGACCGTGTGAAAGGCCGCATCGTAATGGCCGCAGGCCTGCTGCTCTGCGCCCTTGCCAACTTTGCCTTCGGCTTCGGAGCCGACCTCAGCGCATGGATTACAGGCACCCACGGCGGCCCACGCCTTGTGGAGACCCTCATCCTTTTCATGGGCGTGGTAATCGTAATCAACCAGTACTTCCAGGGCATGGGCTACCCGCCTTGCGCGCGCATCCTGCCGCACTGGATACACCCGTCGGAACTCGCCACCAAGATGTCGATATGGAACTGCTCACACTCGCTCGGAGCCGCACTTGCCGTGATTGTCTGCGGATATATCATGGGCGCTATGGGCACCGACATGTCGGGCAATTCTGAAATCGTAGGCACTATCGCGGCCAATCTCGGAGCAAACGGCGTGACCGGCGACGACATACAGACGCAGGCTCTGTCATATGCCTCCCACATGGGCGCATGGAGATGGTGTTTCTGGATTCCGGCGTTCATAGCCGTAGCAGGTGCCATTTTTGTGTTCTTCGGCCTGCGCGACGAGCCTAAGGATGCCGGGCTGCCCGACCTGCCCGACACCGGCCTCGGCCATTACGACGGAGCAAAAGACCCGAAGGCCCGCCGCAAGTTCGAACTCGTGATGGTGTGGCGCAACCGCTGGGTGTGGACATTCTGCATCGCCAACCTCTTCGTATATATCGTGCGCATGGGCATCCTCGACTGGGGTCCGAAATTTCTGACCGAGAACCGCAACCTCTCGATTCAGAGCGCAGGCTGGACCGTGGCCGCCTTCGAGATAGCGGGCATTGTCGGCACTCTGTTCGCCGGCTGGGCCACCGACCGCTTTTTCCGCGGCAAAGCCCACCGCATGTGCGTGGTGTGCATGGTCGGAGCGGCTGTGTTCATGACCATCTTCCGCTTCCTGCCCGTATCGGCCGGAATCACCGTAACGGCCGCCACGCTCGTGGGCGCAGGCTTCTTTATATACGGCCCGCAGGCCCTTATCGGCATCGCGCTCGGCAACCAGGCCACCAAAGAGGCTTCGGCTCGCGCCAACGGCCTGGCCGGCATACTCGGCTACATCGGCTCGGGCCTGTCGGGTCTGCTCGTGGGATACGTGGCCGACTGGTACGGCTGGACAGCAGTATTCGAGACTATCATAGTGGTAGCCGTTATCGGAGCCATAATATTAATATCGATGTGGCGCGCACCGCGCGACGGCTACGCCAAGGCCGCATCCATCAACTACGAAGATTGACATGAAAACGCAATTCTGGTCGCCTCTCGCCGAAGAGGAAATACGCGAAGCCTGCCGTAAAATACGCCATGTGGCCCTCGACATGGACGGCACAATCTACCTCGGCAGCCAACTCTTCCCATATACAATCCCATTTCTCCGCTCACTGTCGGACATGGGTGTCACTTACTCATTCCTCACAAACAACCCCACACGCAGCGTGGCCCAATATCAGGAGAAACTCAGCGCGCTCGGCATCGAGGCCTGCGCCGACGAGATATATACCTCGTCGGTGGCTACAATCGACCATATACGCCTGCACTATCCCGAGGTGAAACGCCTCTTTGTGCTCGGCACACCCGGCATGATTGCTGAATTTGAGGCCGCAGGCTTTGAGATGGCCTCCGATGCCGACGGCGACATCCCCGACATGCTCGTTGTGGCTTTCGACACTACCCTTGCA
>CANRZQ010000008.1 GCA_947644475.1 uncultured Muribaculaceae bacterium | reverse complement strand
ACCATGTTGTGGATGAGCGCGCGGTAGAGACCGTGCTGTGCGCGGTGCTCGATATCGTCGGAGGGACGTGTTATGATGATGTGTCCGTCTTCGACTTTTACGTCGAGATCGGGGTTGAATGTCTGTTTGAGTTCGCCTTTGGGGCCTTTTACTGTGATGGTGTTGTCCTGGATCTTGACGTCAACACCTTTGGGCAGTTGGATTGGTGCTTTACCTATACGTGACATAGTTTCGTGGTGTTGAGTTGATTAATAGACGTAGCACAGTACTTCGCCGCCGACTTTGAGTTCTGCGGCTTTTTTGTTGGTCATCACACCTTTTGATGTGGAGAGGATTGCGATGCCGAGTCCGTTGAGGACGCGGGGCATGTCCTTGTATCCGGTGTATTGACGGAGACCGGGACGTGAAACGCGCTTGAGGCCTTTGATGGCGTTGACGCGGTCGCGGGGGTCGTATTTGAGGGCAATCTTGATTACACCTGCGGGTGTTTCGCCTTCGATGAATTTGTAGTTGAGGATGTAGCCTTGCTCGAAGAGAATTTTTGTGATCTCTTTTTTGAGGTTGGAGGCGGGCACTTCAACCACGCGGTGGTTGGCTTTGACTGCGTTCCTCAATCTTGTCAGATAGTCTGCTATGGGATCTGTCATTGTTGTTGTTTGTTAAATTGATTGGGTTTTCCCAACAATATTTAATGCTGTGGGGACGGCAAGCTGATTGTTGGATTTTTGATTACCAGCTTGCCTTTTTTACGCCGGGGATAAGGCCGGCGGAAGCCATTTCGCGGAACTGGATACGTGAGATTCCGAACTGGCGCATGTAGCCTTTGGGACGACCGGTGATTGAGCAGCGGTTGTGGAGGCGTACGGTTGATGCGTTCTTGGGCATGCGCTGGAGTTGCTGCTGGATTTCGTAGGAGCTTTCGCCGTTGATGTTGGCCTGGCGGGCTGCTTCTTTGAGTTCTGCTTTGCGTTTGGCGTATTTTTCCACGAGGCGAGCGCGTTTTACCTCGCGGGCTTTCATTGATTCTTTTGCCATGCGTTGATTAGTTTGCTTTTTTGAAGGGGAGACCGAATTCACGGAGCAGTGCGTATCCTTCTTCGTCGGTGTTGGCCGATGTAACGAATGTGATGTTCATGCCCATGAGTTTGTTGATGTTGTCGATGTTGATCTCGGGGAAGATGATCTGCTCGGTGATGCCGAGTGTGTAGTTTCCACGTCCGTCGAGTTTGCCCTGGATGCCTTTGAAGTCGCGGATACGGGGAAGGGCGACGCGGATGAGGCGCTCGAGGAACTCGTACATGCGTTCGCGGCGGAGTGTGACACGTGCGCCTACGGGCATTTTTTTACGGAGTTTGAAGTTTGAGATATCTTTGCGCGAGAGGGTGGCAACTGCTTTCTGGCCGGTGATTGCTGTAAGCTCGGCGATGGCGTTGTCGATGATTTTTTTATCCTGTGTGGCGGCACCGAGACCTTGGTTGATAACGATTTTTTCAAGGCGGGGCACCTGCATCGGGGTTGTGTAAGAGAATTCTTTTGTCAGGGCGGGGACGATGCGTTCCTGGTAGTCCTGTTTAACTGTCTTGGTGCTCATTATTTAATCTCTTGTCCTGATTTTTTAGCGTAGCGGATTTTTTTGCCGTTTTCGTCGATGCGGATGCCGATGCGGGTGGGCTTGCCGGATTTGGGGTCAACGAGTGCGAGTTTGCACAGAGCGATGGGGGCTTCCATTTTTACGAGGCCGCCCTGGGGGTGCTGCGCGGAGGGCTTTGTTGCTTTTGTGACGATGTTGACGCCTTCGACGATTGCGCGTCCTTTTTTGCGGTCGACGCTGAGGACACGGCCTGTGCGGCCGCGGTCATCGCCGGAGAGGACGTATACGGTGTCGTCTTTCTTGATGAATATCTTGCTCATTTTGTTTGTTGTCTGTTAGTGTATTAAAGGACTTCGGGTGCGAGTGACACAATTTTCATGTTTGTGGCGCGGAGTTCGCGGGCAACGGGGCCGAAGATACGTGTGCCACGGAGCTCGCCTGCGTTGTTGAGCAGGACGCAAGCGTTGTCGTCGAAGCGGATGTATGAGCCGTCGGGACGACGGATTTCTTTTTTAGTGCGAACGACGACGGCTTTGGACACGGTGCCTTTTTTTACGTCTGAGCTAGGGATAACGCTCTTGACTGAGACAACGATGATGTCGCCTACGGTGGCATAGCGGCGTCCGGTGCCACCGAGGACGTGGATGCACAGTACTTCCTTAGCGCCGGAGTTGTCGGCAACGTTGAGTCGGGTTTCTGTCTGGATCATTGTTATTTAACTTTTTCGATGATTTCTACAAGACGCCATCTCTTTGTTTTGGAGAGGGGGCGTGTTTCCATCAGGCGAACGGTGTCGCCGACGGAGCATTCGTTGTTTTCGTCGTGAGCGTGGTATTTTTTTGTTTTGTTGACGAATTTACCGTAGATGGGGTGTTTTTCTTTCCATTTTACGGTTACGGTGATGGTCTTGTCGGCTGCATTGGATGAGACGACACCGATACGCTCTTTGCGGAGATTACGTTTTACTTCCATCGTGAGTGGTGGGATTAGTTGTTGTTAAGTTCGCGCTGACGGAGTTCGGTCTTGACGCGTGCGATGGCACGGCGGTCTTTTGTGATTTTGGCCGGGTTGTCGAGCGTGGAGATGGAATGGTTGATACAGAGCTGACGGTAGTCTTTTTCCATCTGTGCGAGGCGTTCGCGCAGGTCGGCGGTGCTAAGTTCCTTTATTTCTGCTTGTTTCATTTTGCTTAGACGTTTTGTGTGGGGTCGTAGTCGCGTGCCACGACGAATTTGGTGACTACCGGGAGTTTCTGGGCTGCGAGGCGGAGTGCTTCTTTTGCGATGTCGTAGCTTACGCCTTCGACTTCGATGATGATGCGGCCGGGGGTAACGGGCGCAACGAAGCCTTCGGGGTTACCTTTACCTTTACCCATACGTACCTCGGCGGGTTTCTTGGTGATGGGCTTGTCGGGGAAGATGCGGATCCAGATCTGGCCCTGACGCTGCATGTAGCGGGTCACTGCCACACGAGCTGCTTCAATCTGGCGACCGGTGATCCATTTGGATTCGAGGGTCTTGATGCCGAATGATCCGAATGCGAGCTGATTGCCGCGTTGGGCGTTGCCTTTCATGCGGCCTTTCTGCGAGCGGCGGAATCTTGTTTTCTTAGGTTGTAGCATTGTTGTTTACTGTGTGGGGTGATTAGCGATTTTGTTTGTTGCGGCGGAAGCCTTGACGGCCGCCACGGTTGCCGCGTCCGCCTTCGTTGGAAGCCTGACGGCCTTCTTTCTGTGCGGTGAAGTTGGGGGCGAGGTCGCGGTGTCCGTATACTTCGCCACGGCAGATCCATACTTTCACGCCGATAACACCTACTTTGGTGTGTGCCTCGACAAGAGCGTAGTCGATGTCGGCACGAAGTGTGTGGAGGGGTGTGCGGCCTTCCTTGAACATTTCGGAGCGGGCCATTTCAGCGCCGTTGAGACGGCCTGATACTTGCACCTTGATGCCTTCGGCGCCTGCGCGCATTGTGGAGGCGACTGCCATTTTCACGGCGCGGCGGTAGGCGATCTTGCCTTCGATCTGACGGGCGATTGTGGAGGCCACAATCTGGGCGTCGAGTTCGGGGCGTTTCACCTCGAATACGTTGATCTGAACGTCTTTGTCGGTGATTTTGCGAAGTTCTTCTTTGAGTTTCTCAACGTCCTGGCCGGCTTTGCCGATGATGAGTCCGGGGCGCGAGGTGCACACTGTGATTGTGATGAGTTTGAGTGTGCGCTCGATTACCACGCGGCTTACCGAGCATTTTGCGAGGCGAACGTTGAGGTATTTGCGGAGTTTGGAGTCTTCGAGGATTGTGTCGCCGTATTTACGACCGCCGAACCAGTTGGAGTCCCATCCGCGGATAATGCCAAGACGGTTGGCAATAGGATTTACTTTCTGTCCCATTAGCTTTTAGTTTTGTGTGGATTGGATGGTGTCGACGATAAGTGTGACGTGATTGGCACGTTTGCGGATACGGTAGCCGCGGCCTTGGGGAGCCGGACGGAGGCGTTTGAGCATAGGTGCGGGGTCGACGAAGATTGTTTGGATGTAGAGTTGGCCGGCTTCGGCTTTTGTTTCGTTCTTTGCTTCCCAGTTTGCGATGGCTGAACGGAGAAGTTTTTCAACGCGTGCGGCGGCTTCTTTGTTCGAGAATTTGAGTATGCCGAGGGCGCGGAACACTTCCTTGCCGCGGATCATGTCGGCGACAAGGCGCATTTTGCGGGGCGACGAGGGAACGTTTGTGAGTTTTGCGAATGCTATTTCGCTGCGCTCTTGTTTCATCGCGTCGGCTGCGAGTCTTTTTCTTTTACCCATTGTTTTTCTTGTTTTTCTGAGTTATAGTGTTTGGGCCCTGATTATTTTTTCTTGTTGCCGGCGTGACCGCGGAATGTGCGGGTGGGAGCGAATTCTCCGAGTTTGTGGCCTACCATGTTTTCGGTAACGTACACGGGAATGAATTTATTTCCGTTGTGTACGGCGAATGTGTGGCCGACGAATTCGGGGGCTATCATGGATGCACGGCTCCAGGTCTTGATGACTGTCTTTTTGCCGGTGGCTTCCATGTCAGCGACTTTTTTCTCGAGTTTGACGCTGATGAAGGGTCCTTTTTTAAGTGAACGGCTCATATTGTTGTTTACGTATTAATCAGATTACTTTTTGCGACGTTCGATAATGTACTTAGACGAATGTTTCTTCGGGGCACGGGTCTTGAGACCTTTGGCGTAGAGGCCTGTGCGCGAACGCGGGTGACCGCCGGAAGCACGTCCTTCACCACCACCCATGGGGTGATCGACAGGGTTCATGACAACACCACGGTTGTGGGGGCGGCGACCGAGCCAGCGGCTGCGGCCTGCTTTACCGGACTGCTCGAGGGAGTGTTCGGAGTTGCCGACAACACCAACGGTAGCCTTGCAAGCGGAAAGTACTTTACGTGTTTCGCCTGAGGGTAATTTGATAATTGCGTAGTTGCCTTCGCGGGACACGAGCTGGGCGAAGGTGCCGGCAGCGCGGGCCATGAAAGCGCCCTGGCCGGGACGGAGTTCGATGGCGTGGATGACGGTACCGACGGGGATTGCGCTGAGGGGAAGAGCGTTTCCGATTTCGGGGGCTGCTTCTGCACCTGACATTACTGTTGCGCCTACTTCGAGTCCGTTGGGGGCGATGATGTATGCTTTTGCGCCGTCTGCATAGTAGAGGAGGGCGATGCGTGCGGAGCGGTTGGGATCGTATTCGATTGATTTAACAACTGCGGGGATTCCGTCTTTGTTGCGCTTGAAATCGATTACGCGGAGTTTGCGTTTGTGACCGCCGCCAAGATAGCGGGCGGTGAGATGGCCTTCTGCGTTGCGGCCGCCGGAAGCGCGCTTGCCGGTGGTGAGAGATTTTTCCGGTTTTGTAGCGGTGATAACGCCTTTGAATACGGAAATCACCTTATGGCGTTGGCCCGGGGTGGTTGGTTTAAATTTACGTACTGCCATTGTCTTAGATATTGCTATAGAAGTCGATAGACTGGCCTTCTGCTAATGTGACATAAGCTTTTTTCCAGGCAGCAGTTTTGCCGCGAAGGAGGCCGGATTTTGTCCAACGTGATTTATTTTTGCCGCGCATGTTGGCTGTGTTTACGCTCACGACTTTAACGCCATAGAGGCGTTCAACGAGGTCCTTGATCTGGAATTTGTTGGCATCGGGCGATACGCGGAAGGTGTATTGACCACGGCGTTCGGTGACGCGGGTGGCTTTTTCTGTTACAATAGGTTTTATCTGGATGTCCATTAGTTTATCCTCCTGCGTTTTAATTGTTGTTGATTACTGCGAGGCCGCTCTCGGTAACGATGATTGCTACGTTGTCAAGGATGGAGTATGTGTTGACATCGCTTGCGCTCATAACTCGTGCACCGGGCACGTTGCGGATGGCGAAGTGCAGATTCTGGTTCTTGTCGGCGGTAACCACGAGCACTTTTTTGCCTTCGAGGTTGAAGTTCTTGGCGAACTGGATGAACTCTTTGGTCTTGGGTGCTTCGAATTTGATATCGTCAACGATGATGATCTGACCGTCGGCTGCTTTTGCCGACCATGCCGAACGACGTGCGAGGTCTTTTACTTTTTTGTTGAGCTTGAAGCGATAGTCGCGGGGACGGGGACCGAACACACGGCCACCACCTACGAGCACGGGCGAGTTGATGTCACCGATACGTGAGCCGCCGCCGCCTTTTTGCTTGTGGAGTTTGCGGGTGGAGCCTGATACTTCGGAACGTTCCTTGGACTTGTGTGTGCCCTGACGCTGGTTGGCAAGGAATTGTTTTACATCGAGATAAACGGCATTTTCGTTGGGGGTGATGCCGAACACTTCCTCGTTGAGGGCAATTTTACGGCCGGTGTCCTGGCCTTGCTGGTTGAATACTGCGAGTTCCATGTCTTATTTCTCGATTAAAACGATTGAACCTTTGCTACCGGGGATGCTGCCTTTGATCATCAGCAGGTTATGCTCGGGTATTACTTTGATTACCTGAAGGTTTTGAACGGTCACGCGTTCGTTGCCCATCTGGCCGGCCATGCGCATTCCTTTGAATACTTTCGCGGGATAGGAGCAGGCACCGATTGAACCTGGGGCGCGGAGGCGGTTGTGCTGACCGTGTGTGGTCTGACCTACACCACCGAAGCCGTGACGTTTTACAACGCCCTGGAAGCCTTTACCTTTGGAGGTGCCGGCGATGTCGACAAAGTCGCTTTCGGTGAAGATGTCCACGCCGATGGTGTCGCCAAGGGCATATTCTTCGGTAAAACCATTGAACTCGGCCAAGTGTCTCTTGGGGGTTACGCCGGCGGCTTTGAAGTGGCCGAGTTCGGGTTTGGTGCAGTGTTTTTCTTTCTGCTCCTCAAAACCGAGCTGGAGGGCTGCATAGCCGTCTTTCTCAACTGTCTTGATTTGAGTAACCACGCAAGGACCTACTTCGATAACAGTGCATGGAATGTTTTTTCCCTCGGCACTGAAAACGGATGTCATTCCGATTTTTTTTCCAATTAATCCTGGCATTTCTTTTTTGGTTTGGTTTGATATTGATTGGTTGTCGCCTCTCCGGAAGATTGTGTCCTCCGAAGGAGGCGGCAATTGTTGATTTTATTGTTTGTGTACTACACTTTGATTTCTACTTCAACGCCGGATGGGAGTTCGAGTTTCATCAGGGCGTCGACTGTCTTGGCTGTCGAGTTGTAGATGTCGATGAGGCGCTTGAAAGCGGAAAGTTGGAATTGCTCGCGGGCTTTCTTGTTTACGAAAGTAGAGCGGTTGACGGTGAAGATGCGCTTGTGGGTGGGCAGGGGAATGGGACCCGAGATAACTGCACCGGTGGCCTTCACGGTCTTTACGATTTTCTCGGCGGATTTGTCGACGAGATTGTGATCGTAAGATTTGAGTTTGATGCGAATTTTTTGGCTCATATCTGATGTTTTCTTTTTTGTTTTTATTTGAGCAGGTCTACACGGCCCTGGCATTCGGTGAGCACGTTGCGTGCAATCGAGTTGGACACTTCGGCATAGTGCGAGAAGGTCATTGTCGAGGTGGCACGGCCCGAGGTGATTGTACGGAGGGCAGTAACGTAACCGAACATTTCTGCAAGCGGGGCTTTGGCCTTGACGACGCGGGCGCCGGAACGGCTTGTTTCCATGCCTTCTACCTGGCCGCGGCGTTTGTTAAGGTCGGAGATAACGTCACCCATTGATTCTTCGGGGGTAACGACCTCGATCTTCATGATAGGCTCGAGAAGTACGGGACCTGCTTTTTCAGATGCTTTCTTGAAGGCCTGGATGGCGCAGAGTTCGAATGAGAGCTGGTCGGAGTCGACGGGGTGGAACGAACCGTCGAGAACGGTCACCTTGAGGTGCTCTACGGGGTAGCCGGCGAGCACGCCGTTTTTCATTGCTGCGGTGAAGCCTTTCTGAATCGAGGGGATGAATTCCTTGGGAATGTTACCGCCCTTGACTTCATCGACGAACTGAAGGTTTCCAGTAAAGTCTTCGTCGGTGGGCTCAACGCGAACGATGATGTCGGCGAACTTACCGCGACCACCGGTCTGCTTCTTGAATACTTCGCGGAGTTCAACGGGCTTGGTGATGGCTTCCTTGTAGGTAACCTGCGGACGGCCCTGGTTGCACTCAACCTTGAATTCGCGGCGGAGACGGTCGATAATGATATCGAGGTGGAGCTCACCCATACCGGAGATAACGGTCTGGCCGGTCTCTTCGTTGGTTTCAACGCGGAATGTCGGGTCTTCCTCTGCAAGTTTCTGGAGGCCAACGCCGAGTTTGTCGAGGTCTTTCTGTGTTTTGGGCTCAACGGCGATACCGATAACGGGATCGGGGAATTCCATAGCTTCGAGTACGATAGGAGCGTTTTCGTCGCAAAGGGTATCACCGGTGCGGATATCCTTGAAACCTACGCCGGCGCCGATATCGCCGCAAGTGATGGCTTCTTTGGGATTCTGCTTGTTGGAGTGCATCTGGAAAAGACGCGAAACGCGTTCTTTCTTGCCTGAACGGCTGTTGAGCACGTATGAGCCGGCAACTACATCGCCGGAGTAAACGCGGAAGAATGTCAGACGGCCAACATAGGGGTCGGTGGCAATCTTGAATGCGAGGGCGCACATGGGAGCGTCGGAAGAAGGCTCGCGGGTCTCAACCACTTCGGGATCGTCGGGAAGTGTGCCTTCTACGGCACCGGCGTCCATCGGGCTGGGAAGATAAGCGCAGACAGCGTCGAGGAGGCACTGCACGCCTTTGTTCTTGAACGACGAACCGCAAATCATGGGATAGATTTCCATCTTGAGTGTAGCCTTGCGGATTGCGCTCTTGATTTCGTCTTCGGTGATTGTGGAGGGGTCGTCGAAGTATTTCGACATGAGGTCGTCGTCGAATTCGGCGATTTTTTCAAGCATTTTGTCGCGCCATTCTTCGGCTTCGCCCATGAGGTTTTCGGGAATATCCTCAACCGTATAGTCGGCGCCCATGGTTTCGTCGTGCCAGAAGATGGCTTTCATCTTCACGAGGTCGACTACGCCCTTGAATGTTTCCTCTGCGCCGATAGGAATTTGAATGGGGCAGGGGTTTGCGCCGAGCACTTCTTTAAGCTGGCGTACAACTTCAAAGAAGTTTGCGCCGGAACGGTCCATTTTGTTTACGTAACCGATACGGGGCACATTATATTTATCAGCCTGACGCCATACGGTCTCCGACTGGGGTTCTACACCGCCTACGGCGCAGAATGCGGCGACAGCACCGTCGAGCACACGGAGCGAACGCTCTACCTCAACGGTAAAATCGACGTGCCCAGGGGTGTCAATCAGGTTGATTTTGTATTTATCGTTGTTATATTTCCAGAACGCTGTGGTAGCGGCCGAGGTAATTGTGATACCGCGTTCCTGCTCCTGTTCCATCCAGTCCATAGTGGCGGCGCCATCGTGAACCTCGCCAATCTTGTGAGTAAGACCGGTATAGAAAAGAATACGCTCGGAAGTTGTGGTTTTACCGGCATCGATGTGAGCCATAATGCCGATGTTGCGCGTATATTTAAGTTGTTCGTCTGTTTTAGCCATTGTATCGTCAGTGATTGGAATTTCTATTCAATGTTGTCTGTCTTTACTTTATGCTAAAAACGGAAGTGTGCGAAGGCGCGGTTAGCCTCGGCCATCTTGTGCATATCCTCTTTGCGCTTGAATGCACCGCCTGCGTTGTTGAAGGCATCGACGATTTCGGCAGCGAGTTTGTCGGCCATCGTCTTGCCGCCACGCTTGCGCGCATAAGCAATCAGGTTCTTCATTGAGATAGATTCCTTGCGGTCGGGACGGATTTCGGTAGGCACCTGGAAGGTTGCGCCACCTACACGACGCGATTTCACTTCGACCTGGGGAGTAACGTTTTCGAGAGCCTGCTTCCAGATTTCGAGAGCGGATTTCTCTTCGTTGGGAAGTTTGGCTTTCACTGTCTCGAGAGCGTTGTAAAAAATTGTGTAAGCGGTGTTTTTCTTGCCATCATACATCAGATGGTTGACAAATTTCGACACGCGAGCGTCGCCGAACACCGGATCGGGTAGAACCACCCGTTTCTTAGGCTTTGCCTTTCTCATTTTTTGGTTCTGTTGTGTTTTTGATCGCTTGGCTGCTTGTTGCTTTGTCATCTTCAGCCTTCCGCCTCGGCCCCGGCGCCTTTCGGCTTCCGGTAAGGTTTTGCGGGCGGGGCTTACTCAGCCGGTGGTTTCCGCGAATCAAGAAAATCAAAAACGAGTTAAACTAAAAAATTGTTTTGTTAAAATAATTCTTTGAGATTTAATCTCGTGGTGCGTTCAGTTAACTTCACCCTATGGCTTTCACCTTCGGATTACTTCTTGGCTGCACCGGCCTTGGGACGCTTGGCTCCGTATTTCGAGCGACGCTGCGTGCGGTCCTTGACACCTGATGTGTCGAGCGTGCCGCGAACGATGTGGTAGCGTACACCGGGAAGGTCTTTTACACGACCGCCGCGCACGAGAACAATCGAGTGTTCCTGAAGGTTGTGGCCTTCACCGGGAATATAGGAGTTTACTTCCTTACCATTGGTGAGACGGACACGCGCCACCTTGCGCATTGCCGAGTTAGGCTTCTTGGGGGTCGTAGTGTACACACGCACACAAACGCCGCGACGCTGAGGGCACGAATCAAGAGCGGGAGACTTGCTCTTGTCGACGAGTGCCACACGTCCTTTTCTTACTAATTGCGAAATAGTAGGCATCTTAGTGGTTGGTTTACTTTAATTTTATCTGTTCGTATTACTATTATTTCTCTTATTCTCACGCTTTCCAAACCTCCAAAAATCACTCAGAGATTCGCAACCAAAACCCACCTATCGTTTTGACTGTCAAAATCTTAACGATCGGCAAGCCGTTGGCTGCTCCGAAAAGCACTGCAAAGTTACGCATTAATTTCCTAATTTCCAAACATTTCGCTACTTTTTTAACACATTTTTCGCATATGTTAAAATATCTCCGTCCGGCTCGAAAATGGCGCAATCCGAAAAGGCGGCGCAAGGAATCGCGTCGGCGATTAATGAACGCACCTGCGAAACGATAGCGCAACACTGCCCCACCAAGCCGCGAATCGGCCGGGACAGGACACGCCCCGCCCCGGCAAAGCAGGCACCCACCGCAAACACACACAAAAAAAAGAAGTCGCAAACTAATGGCTTGCGACTTCTTCTGCGGAAAGGCAGGGATTCGAACCCTGGGTACCCGCAAGGGTACAACGGTTTTCGAGACCGCCCCGATCGACCACTCCGGCACCTTTCCAATCGGGATAATTTCAAGCGGAGAGAGAGGGATTCGAACCCCCGGAGGTGTGACCCTCAACGGTTTTCAAGACCGCCGCAATCGACCACTCTGCCATCTCTCCTTTGAATAAGGCTTTGGTTTTGCGGTGCAAAGTTAGGATGAATTTTTATATTTTGCAAATTTTAGCCGCTTTTTTTCGATTTTTTTGATTTTATATCCTTTATGCTCTTGCGCTTCACGGCAAAGTTGCGTATCTTTGCCAACTATTACCCCTCATAATCTACTATCTTATGAAACGATTTATCATATTTATAACCTTGCTGGCCGCATGGAGCGCGGCTCTTTGCTTCACAACGCAAGTTGTCGAAGTGCCGGCAAATGCCATCGAAAGCCCGATGAAGGTAACGGTAATAACGCCCGACAGCGCCTCGGCCTACGGTACCCGCTACCCCGTGGTGTACCTGCTTAACGGCCACGGAGGCGACCACAAATCATGGACCACCAGCACCGACCCCAACCTCGGCCGGTATGCCGACCTTTACGGCATGATTCTTGTAATGCCCGACGGACGCGACAGCTGGTACTGGGACTCGCCCAAGCACCCCGAGATGGCAATGGAGACATTCATCACCACCGAACTCGTGCCATATATCGACGCCACGCTCCCCACCCTCCCCTCTCCCGACAAACGAGCAATCACCGGCTTCAGCATGGGCGGCCACGGCGCGCTTTGGCTCGCAATGCGCCATCCCGACATATTCGGCTCGGCAGGCTCGATGAGCGGCGGCGTCGACATCCGCCCGTTCCCCGAGAAATGGCACATGAGCCAATGGCTTGGCCCAATCAGCGAGAACCAGCAGTCGTGGGCCGACCATACCGTAATCAACCTCGTGCCCGCGCTTGAAGACGGAACCCTCAACATAATCTTCGACTGCGGCTCCGGCGACTTCTTCGCCGAAGTAAACGAGAACCTCCACAAGGCCCTGCTCAAAAAAGGCATAAAGCACACCTACCAGAGCCGTCCGGGAGTCCACTCCCACCAATACTGGCGACGCTCCGCCGAAGACCACCTCCGTTTCTTCCATGAAAATTTCCGCGACAAATGATTCTCTCCGGACTTGAAGCGGTTAATTTCAAAAACATAGGAGAAGCGCGAATCGAGCCCTCCCCGAAAGTGAACTGCTTTCTCGGCGACAACGGCATGGGCAAAAGCAACCTCCTCGACGCCATCTACTACCTCGGCATGGGCAAAAGTTTCACCGGCGCACCCGACCCGATGATTATCCGCCGAGGCGAAGACTTCACTATGCTCCGCGGCACATATCTCCGCAAAGGCGTCGCCGAAGAACTGTCCGTGGGCATCCGCCAAGGACGCCGGAAAACATTCCGGCGCGGTGGCAAGGACTACAAAAGGCTCAGCGAACACGTCGGCAAATTCCCCCTCGTGCTCATATCCCCGGCCGACATGGACCTCGCCACAGGCCCCGCCGACGAACGCCGCCGGTTCATGGACATGGTAATAGCCCAGACCGACCCGCGCTACCTCGACATGCTCATCCGCTACAACCGCGGCCTCGAGCAACGCAACAAAATGCTCAAAGCCGGAATCGCCGACCGCGAACTATTCCTCGCCGTAGAGGCCGGAATGGAAGGCTCCGCCGGCTACATCTCATCGGTAAGACGCGACTGGACCACACTCCTATCCGGCATCTTCGACAGATACTACCGCCTCATCTCCGGAACCGACGAACAAGCCGCCATCGCCTATACATCCCATCTGCTCGCACCCGAGGCATCCCTCGCCGACATATTCGAGCAGCGGCGCTCACGCGACGCCGCAGTAGGATACACCACAGCCGGCATCCACCGCGACGACATCGAGATGACACTCGCATCAATGCCCCTGCGGCGCACCGCCTCGCAAGGCCAGATAAAGACTTACACAATAGCCCTGCGCCTGGCCCAGTTTGAATTCATCAAAAAAGCATCGGCGATAACCCCGCTGCTGCTGCTCGACGACATATTCGACAAACTCGACGCCGGACGCGTTGGCCGCATAATGGACGCGGTCGGCTCCGACACATTCGGCCAGATCTTCATCACCGACACCAACCGCAAACACCTCGACCAACTCCTCTCCCGCGCCGGAGAATACGCCATGTGGCACGTCGCCGACGGCACTTTCGAAAAAATCAGCGAGACATCACGATGAAAAAAAGAGAAGCAATATCCGTAGGCGAAATAATCCGCCGGGCTATCGAACTCACCGGAAAATCCGACGAATTCGACCGCCAGCAGGCATGCTTTCTCTGGGGAGAAATCGTAGGGCCCGCCATCAACCGGCAGACAACACGCCGATGGATCGACCGCGACACCCTCCACGTCACCATCGCATCCGCACCGCTGAAAAACGAACTCCTCTTCCTCGCCCCCACCCTCGTCGACCGCATAAACTCAGCCGTCGGGCGCCCCGTAATCACACAAATAATAATACATTAATATATAATGGAAGGCAAAAAAGAAACAGAACCCATATTCCGCCACCACATCCCGGTGCAGATGCGCTTTGCCGACATCGACATACTCGGCCACGTCAACAACGGAGCCTACCTCCAGTACATGGACCTTGCAAAAGTACGCTACTTCTCCGAAACCCTCGGCGACACCCTCGACTGGCACAAAGAAACACTCGTGGTGGCAAACATCAACTGCACCTTCATGGCCCCCACATTCTGGGGCGAGGAAATCGAAGTCGCAACCACAATCGAATCAATATCCGTGCACTCCCTCGTGCTCCTGCAACGCGTGGTCGACACCCGGACCGGCGCCACGAAATGCGAATGCCGCTCCGTAATGGTAGGATTCGACCCCCGCAACTCCACAGCCCTCGAAATCCCCGACAGCTGGCGCAGGCTATTCTCCACATTCGAGCAACGTCCTTTCCAAACCCACGCCGCACAATAATTGTTGATAAAGGCAAAGCCCCCTACCAATACACCGAAAAAAAAAATGAAAGGACGTACAATATCAGCAATCGGAATCGCAGCAGCCATCATAGCCGCCGCGCTCATCTACTTCCGCAACATGACAGCCGCCCATGTCGTCATCGCCGGAGGAATACTCTTCGTAGCAGTAGGACTCATCAACATGATATTCTTCAGCGTCGGGCGCGGAAACATAAAAGGACTGGCGCGGATACTCTCAATCATCACCAACACCGAAGCAATAGTCCTCGGCATAAGCATGCTCGTGTTCACAGCCACATTCTCCCCGCTCATACCATTCGTATTCGGGCTCCTCTCCGCAGTGTGCGCCCTATGGCAATTCTTCCTCCTTGCGGCAGGCACCCGGCCCGTACGCCTCCCCGGATGGCTCTACATATTCCCCATGGCACTCGTGGCCGAGGCAGCATACACCATCCTCCGGCGCGGAGCGATTCCCGAATCAGACACAATGCTCATCACCGGAATAGCCCTCGCCACATTCGCCCTCGCATGCATCATAGAAGGCGCCATCCTCGGAAACGAGCGCCGCAAAGCAATACGGGCCACGGCAACATCAGCCGAGACAACAACCGACGACCTCGACGACACCGACACCCCTCAGCCCGAAAAAGAAGGCCCAAAGACCAACGAAATCGGTGTAAATGAAAAAAAATCAACAAAATAGCACATTTTTTTGCTATTGATTCAAAAAAAATTCCGATATTTGCACTTGCAAATTCAAAAGGCCCCCGCGGGCCCTTGGCAACTACGCCTCAATTCAGCATCCCATTCACTAACCACAGACATAAAGATACAGCAATGACAAAAGCCGATATCGTCAACGAAATAACCCGCGCAACCGGCATCGAACGCGCCCATGTGCTCGAAACCGTCGAGAAATTCATGGAAGTTGTCAAAGAATCGCTAATCAACGGCGAAAACGTCTACCTCCGTGGATTCGGCAGCTTCATCATCAAGGTACGCTCCGAAAAAACCGCCCGCAACATCACTAAAAACACCACTATCGTCATTCCCGAACACAAGATTCCGGCTTTCAAACCCGCAAAATCTTTCATGGAAGACGTCAAGTGACACCCCTCCATATCGCAACAAAACTAATTCAACCATATTTCTAACCCTTTAATTTTTGCTAAAATGCCCAGCGGAAAGAAAAGAAAAGGCCACAAGATGGCTACTCACAAACGCAAAAAACGTCTCCGTAAGAACCGTCACAAGAAGAAATAAGCCGGGTGCGCCACCCATTGTGGCGCAATCCCGTTTCTTCCCGGTTTACACCCTCGGGACCACATCGTAAAATCCAAGAACATACTTAGAATGGGGGCACACTGTTTGGGTAGTCCTGTCTAAGTCTGTTCTTTGATTTTTTAAATCCCCTTCTATAAACAAGTACTCAACCTTACATGAAAAGCGAACTTATAGTCGATGTCCAGCCCTCCGAAGTCTCTATCGCGCTCACGGAGGACACAAGGCTCGTCTCTCTTCAAAAAGAAGCGAGAAACATAGCCTATGCAGTGGGCGACATCTACCTGGCAAAAGTGAAAAAACTCATGCCGGGACTTAACGCCGCCTTCGTAAACGTAGGATACGACAAAGACGCTTTCCTCCACTATCTCGACCTCGGTTCCCACTTCGCGTCATACAACGCATTCATCAAAGACCTGCTCGGCGACACAAAACGCATCCCAAGCCTGTCAAAGATGAAACTCCTCCCCGACATCGACAAGCACGGATCCGTAACCGACACACTCGCACCCGGCCAGCAACTGCTCGTCCAGATCGTCAAAGAGCCAATTTCATCAAAAGGCCCAAGACTCACCACCGAAATAGCATTCACCGGACGATACATAGTCCTGATGCCGTTCACCGACAAAATCTCAATCTCCCAAAAAATTAAAAGCACCGAAGAAAAACTGCGCCTGCGGCAACTCATCGCGTCAATCAAGCCGAAAAACTTCGGCGTAATCGTACGCACTTCAGCCGAAGGAAAAGGAGCGGCCGAACTCTGCAACGAGTTAAAGACCCTGATCGGATGCTGGGACGAGACCATAAAAAAAGCACAGCAGGCAACTGCACCCGAACTGATATTCGAAGAAGAAAGCCGCATCGTAGGAATGCTCCGCGACGTATTCAGCCCATCTTTCGAAAGCATCACCGTAAACGATGCCGAAGTATTCACACAAATCGAAAAATACGTCGCACTCATAGCCCCCGACCGTAAAGACATCGTAAAACTTTACGCCGACGACATCCCCATCTTCGACAAATTCTCGATCACAAAACAAATAAAATCTTCGTTCGGGAAAACAGTATCATTCAAATCAGGAGCATACCTCATCATCGAGCACACAGAAGCACTCCACGTAATCGACGTAAACTCCGGCAACCGCTCAAAAGCAGCCCCCGACCAAGAAAGCAACGCTCTCGAAGTCAACCTCCGCGCCGCCGACGAAATAGCACGCCAGCTTCGCCTCAGAGACATGGGCGGAATCATCGTCATCGACTTCATCGACATGAACAAAGCCGAACACCGGCAGGCCCTATACGACCACATGCGCGAAGTAATGGCAAACGACCGTGCACGCCACAACATCCTCCCCCTGAGCAAATTTGGCCTCATGCAGATTACACGCCAAAGAGTGCGCCCCGTCCTCGACATAGCCACAACCGAGACATGCCCCTCCTGCTTCGGAAAAGGAGAAGTAATGCCATCACTCCTGTTCACCGACACCCTCTTCGAAAAACTCCAGTACGTCGTAAACGTGCTCGGCATGCGCAACTTCCGCATGTACGTCCACCCCTACGTCGAGGCATACATCAAAAAAGGCCTCTTCTCTTCGATATACGGAACATGGCGCCGCCAACTCGGACGCACATTCAAGATCATACCCGACCAGGCCCTTGCAATGCTCCAGTACCGGGTAATCGACCCCCAGGGCAACGAACTCGACCTCAAATAAGAAAAAGACATGAACACCTCCTCCACCGAAAAAACAAAAAACAAAGCCAAGAACCGAGGCAAAGACAAAGAGGAAAACGACGCCTGACCCGTCAGGCACACCACCCGTATCCCCCACACACAAAAAGCGCATGAGCACCAGCCCATGCGCTTTTTTTATTAGGAAAACCGCTGCAACCCGGCAGGAACGCAAGCCTCCGGCTTGCGAAAAACAATCCGCCGAGCCCCTACCCCTCCGGCTTGCAAAAAACCTATTCTACAAAATCATATTCCGATTCATCCCATTCATCCCCATCACCGGAACCGATTACATAATCATAAGCCCCGGGGACATTCCTCTCAAGCAGCGGCAGATAGCGGCTCGCTTCCAGACGAGTCTCACAGCACAGATAATGACGACCGTCGCGTCCGTACTCATACTCAATCAACGGAATGTCATCGCCATCCTCATCAAGAATATACTGCGTCAAGTCAAAATCACGATGAGGCGCGATACCCGCCTCCTCCGCAAACTCCACCGCGCCCAGAATCAGATTATGCACCTCGGCATATCCAATCTCCTCCATCGGAGGAAAACGGCCCAGGATATCATCAAACTCATCCTGCGGAATACTGAACACATACCACGTATCCTTCACGCCCGTACACCACATATCCACAAGATACGCGCCCACAGTCAGCGTCCCCTGAGGATGACGGCGAACAACCAAGACCGACGTCTCGCCGCTCTCCTCCCATCCCGGGATACAATAGCACACCTCCACAGGCAGACTCCTCACCCGCTCGCGGATATACTTCTTCTCCGAAAAACCTCCGGACTGAACCTTCTTCTTACTACTTTTAGCCATAAAAAAATATTTTCCCCAAAGATAAAACAAATATCCGCAACCGGCCCCAATAAATAAAAAAAATTTCTACCTTTGTATTCGAAAAATAGAGCCGAAAAGTTGGCTCAGCACATCTGATAAAGGTGTTATTTGTACTATCTTCTGTGACAAATTCTCGCAAAATTTCAATCAGAGATTAAGATACATGCAAATAGCACCACATTGGTGGCTTTATACCTACCCCAAGACAGGGTACTATATAGCGCATCGGTGTGGGGCTGTTGTTTTATCAATCTCTGAGGCGATGCGAGAAGCCTGTCACCGGATAAAGCAAATAATCTCCCCCACACCTTTCTCATACCACAACGGCAAAAAGGGAGAGAGTTGCCACCCCCTCCGACCATGCAACAAAAAATAGGAGCAATGATACGCGACGAGCTGCGCCGGCAAGAGCGCAGCGTAGCCTGGTTCGCCCGCAAAATATGCTGCTCCCGCACCCACGCCTACAAAATCTTCGAAAAAGACAACATCGACATCCTCCTCCTCTCGCGCATATCCCGCGTCCTGGGCCACAACTTCTTCGACGACCTCTCCCGCTCCATAGGAACAAACCCCTCCGGCTTGCAAAAGTAAGAACACAAGCAGGAACACTAACCGCGAAGCGCTTTGCAAGGCAAAGAACCCTCCGGCTTGTGAAAAACGCCCCATCAAGAACACTCCCTCGGCCCGCCACCGTGCCCGGCGTTTCAACGCCGGGTCCCCTGTCTTAAAATCCGATACACAACCGTCACCCCATCCGATACACACCGCCGCCCCCTTTTTGCCCCTAACCCCCTACCTTTGTCAAAACCAATCAAAGCAACCATCCTTACATGAAATCAACAGCCAAGATACTGTCAATGCTCCTCTCCGCGGCATTGGCCACAGCAATAATAACCTCCTGCGGCGGCGACGAGCCCGACGCCCCTACCAACAAACCCGAAACGCCTGCCTCTCCCGACATCGAGACCCTCATCGCCGACAACATAACAGTCACATCCACATTCGACAACCCAATGTGGACATTCACCATCACCTCCACCCTCGACGACAAACTCCCCGGCCAAAAAATCGATTACTACTTGCGGCTTACATCATACGACAGAAAACTAATGTTCGGTCTCGAATCACTCGAGAAAAATGAAAAACAAGGTTATACCGAATCTTTCGAGAACAACATCCGCACAACAACCCTTTACACTCCATTTTACACAATCCTCACCGACACTGACAATCCCGACTATGTAGAATACGCATTCTGCACCTCCTTCCATGGCTCAAAAGAAAAAATGGACGAAAAAAGACACACTGCCGACTGGACCGACGAACACGAGGAATTATACCAAAAAGTCCTCACATATTTCAGCGAAACAGCAGCCAACCTCCATCCGCTCAAAGCCCAAATTCTCATATATACCAAATTCCACTCATACCCAGTAGCCGAATTTACCCTATCCGACTTCCTCCCCGAATAAATAATCCAAATACATAACACATAATGAACCGTCTTTTATCCATTTCAATTCTTATCACATCTTGTGCCCCTGCCATATTTGCCGGAAAATGGGATACCGCAGCAAGAGGAGTATACGAAATCAGCAAACATCCCGACGAAGCCCTGACTGTCGTCGGATTCCTGATTGACTTATTTCTAATGTTTATTCCCGCTGCAATAATCGGAGGCATTGTCACATTAATCTTAAAATCCGTTTTTGATCTCGACAAAGAAAACACGCAAAAAGCATTCGTATTAATCGCAGGAATTTTATTGGCAATTTTCCTGCTGGTTTACTTCCTGATTTAATTGAAATTAGCCATGAAAAGAATCGCATTCATATTCCTATTTTGTGCGCTTACATTAATGGCACACGCACAGTTTTTCGGTGGGTTTAACATTGAGAATGACGGGCACATTTATTTCAAATGTCAAAATCAAAGTGGATATAATCTCACCGTCCAAGTCGTTGCTCAATCCTCCGACCGTAGCAATTCAGAGTACCAAACCGTTGGCAACGGGGGCGGACTCATACTGGGGCCAACCACTCCCTGGAGATGGTTTTTCAAAAAAGGAGATATAGTCCAGATTATATACGCGAATGGACAATCCCAGTATTGGTCTTGCCCTCAAACCGACATTTCCCATAACCAGACTAACAATTCGTTCAACCCATCCTTTAAAAACCACGGCCCATCATACGGAAAATGTCCCAACAGCAACACTAAGTGGAATCCAACTACACGTAATGGCCATAAAGTTTGCAAAAATTGCGGATACGGATGGAAAAGCCACATCGGAAGCACCGGCTCGGCTCCAGACAACCCCATCAAATAAACTCGCCAACATGACTCAATTAGAAATTAGAAACCATCTTCTTAGACGAAATCAGAAGAGGATAATAAACTATAATATTTCCGCTCTTGAACTAACTGATTCAACAACCGATACGAAATGAGACAGATACTTCTTTCACTGGTAATGTTGTTTAGCATTACCACCTCGTTAGCAAAACCGTTATTTCCAGATTCAGACACTGCAAAATCAGAAGTTGAACTTGGTGTTGAAGGTATTCAGCGCCTTTGTCCAACCGGTATGTGGGACCACTGGACGTTCCGCAACATTTTGTTTGACCGCGACTCAAACACAGTCGTGTTGGTTGTTCAACTCAACAGTTGGAGCCAACGTAACGAGGCGAATGTAAAAGATGCGACTGAAACTGATCAGTTACAACATGCCAAATGGATTGTTTCTAATTTCAAAGCCGCCTATGAAGATCTGATCAAAAATCCATCAATAGATTGTGACGGAGACTTCATGCTTTATCTCTCTTTGGGCGCATTGTTTAAACAGATTGAGAAGACAGATGTGAAGCTACGAATCATGCTTTTGAAACCGGATTACTCTAATCAAGTATTCGGAGATCTTCCATTAGCATTATCTCCAGAACAACTGAAAGAAGTAAAACTTAAAAAATAATTTTTCTTGACAATTGGGTTACTTATGAAGAGAACTCTTCATAAAATATAGAAAAAACTTAGAGGTTGCGCCCGACACGAATTAGGGTTTCTAAAAATGAAGGCCTTGACAAATCTTGTAATGATTGCTCTTGTTTCTATCTCTGCTCTTGTTTTCTCCAATTGTACAAAAGAAAAGACGAAAGAAATACTTTGGGATTCGGGACCAATTGAGACTATGGCGCATGGTGGAACATACGTCGGCAAAGTCAATGTCTACACCATTGATTGGCTTAATTATACTAAAACCCGTTCCGACAAACAATATCGCGTATACAAAAAATCAAATGGTGAATACGTTATTGATTATGAGGGAAACAATTATACTCTTAAAAAGGCAGACGAGCCGTTCGGCGAAGGAATATATGCTCTAAAATGGACGATGGATTATAATCACTATATCGAGGATGTACCGACAAGTTGGTAAATTATACAAAAATTCATAGAGTAATTCTATCCTTATGAAGAAAGCTTGCTTACTATTGTTTTTGCCAATTTTGTCAATTTTGACATATTCTTGCTCCTCATCCAATGAAGACGTAGATATAGCATTTAGGGCTGCCTGTTCTAAATTGACAGAAAATGTAATCTCACAACATGCATATGAAGCGTATGCTGTTTTTGACGAATTAAATGCGGAAGATATCTGCAAACTTACCCTTACGTACTATTACCTTAGTTATCAATATTCAAAAGATAAATATTTTCCATATTTCAAAAAATGTCTTGAAACTGCTGTTGCCTTGGGCATAAGCGATGAACTTTTCTACAAATTATCCGGAGAAGAAAACGCCTATGATATCTTAAAAAACTTTTATGACAACCCTTTGAATTTAGAGGACATAGTATACGCAATGTCTTCTGCTGTTGACAAGTTAGATTTTAACAATATAGAGAACGAAACCAACCTGCCCAACGACGAAATCCAACCAGGCAACATGGCCTTTGTTAATACAAAGGATGGTATGCGACGGTACTATTCCCAAAACACATACTCTGGTCTTTCTGATACACAAAAAAATATATTAAAACCCCTTGGCGTTGTCTTAATTAATAGAAGTATGTCAATAATTTTAGCAAATAGTCGTGGCAGTGACCCCATTTTATCGTGGAATGAAGCAACTGAAAACTCAACAAACTATGAGCCTGATGATAAAAATGGGAAATGGAGACTAATGACGTTATCTGAAGCAAAGCAGATACATGAGTCGTACGATGAAATCATAACTATGCAGAGAAGTTGGAACGAATTAACTAAGGATTATAATCCACGTATTTATGATGATATTGGAGGCTATAGCATATATATAGATCATACAAACGGCGATTTGGCGGCAACAACAATACTTTATGATTTATATACAGTATATGATTACAGATGGAATGTAGCCGGAGGTATAGCCTGGTATGTGTCTAATCTGAATTAAGTGGATAAATGCGCTTTACCTAGTGAAGTTCTTCAATCTTATCTGATATTATCGGATTTGGTGCTCATTCCTCCTCTCTCCTCTCTCCCGATAAAAAAGACTTTGCACGGATGTGGTTTTTTGCGTATTTTTGCAAAAACTATCAAATGATGATAAAAAACGCGCACAGTCAACTGCTCCATGCCTCTCCCGCTCATCTGGCAATCCGGCCAAGATGGATTGCCATAGGGGCCGTGGCGTATGCCGCGGTGTGTGCGGTGCTGGGCGTCGTGCTGCCTAACGGGATGTACTGGCAGGGGTTGGCCGCGCTCATTGCTATGGGCGGCGTGGCGGCTGGGGCTTACGGCCTGATGTCGTGGCGCAGCGCAGGCGGATGGGCCGTGCTCGGTGCGGCCACGGCTGTCGCGGCAACACTTATCTCGGTCAACTGGTATTATTTCGCCAACGTCAGCGGCACGGGCCTCGACAACCCGGGGCTGCTCTTCGACCCCGCGCGGTCGTGGCGTGGCGCGCTCTATATGGCGGGCTACCACGATGTGGAGCCTGTCGACGATATGTTTCTCGGCCACATCTCGGTGGTGTGGGCGTGCATCGAGGTGTTCGGCCGATCGGTCATAGCCCCGATGGCGGTAAATGGCGCGGCCATGCTGCTTGGCGGGATTTTCACCGGCAGTCTCGCCGCCCGGCTCATTCCCGCCCGCCGTGGCGCCGCATATGCCGGCATGTGGGGAATGATAATGATTTTTGCAGTGTCGGCATTCACATACACGTCGGCCCTTATGAACAAGGATGCCCTCCTATGCTTTGGCGTGCCGGCGTTTGCCCGCGCCCTGGCCGACATACGGCGGCCAAAATGGATGGCCGTGGCCGTGGTAGCGGCTGTGACGACAGTATGGCTGCGCACGTCGATGGCCTCGATGCTCTTGCTGGGCGTTATCCTTATGTGCCCCTGCTTTAAATGGCGGCGCGACCGGTGGGGCATCGCTGTGGTCATGGTCTCGATCATAGCCATGTATGCGCTGGAGCGCAGCCTTGCCATGGGCATAGCCGTGCAGAATATGGGCCAGGCCAACATCGACCTTATCGTTGACGCCCATAAAGGAAGCAATCAGGACATCTGGCTATCCTTCATCAACCGCGAAGGCGGCTGGGAGATATGGCAGCAGCTGATAGTGTTCCCGGCCGGAATACTTATCCAGTTCCTAATCCCTTTTCCTTGGGATTTGAGCGGCGGAGAATGGACAATGGGCTACGCCGCGGCTTATTGCCGCTTTGCTTTTCCATGGTACATAATAGGCGGCCTGATATTGTATTATATAGTAAAAGGATGGCGACAGTCGGCAAAGCCCCTCAAACTCCTGTTCATATGGGCTGCGATCTGCTGGCTCGCTCCTGCATATATGCTTGGCGGCACGGTGTCGCGCTACGGCACGCCGTTTGTTCCCGTTCTCACTCTCGGCGCCGTGTATGTGGTGCTGAATCTGCGGCATGACAAGTGGCTGCACCGATGGATGTGGATATTCTGCGCCTTGATGGCCGCCGGCCTCACTGCTTGCTTCCTAATAATGAAAAACTATGGAACGAATATCTGACATACTCTTCGACCTCTGCGGCAATGACTTCCTGCTTCCCTATCTGCGCCGCGAGGCAGGAATCGCCGACGGCGAGCCCGGATTTGATGAAGCGTCGGCGCCAACCCGTGCCGTTCGAATCGTAACCGACGACACCACAGCCAATGCCGACGCCGCGTTCGACTCCGAAGCGCGCCGTCTCGGGCTGCCTTTGGCCGTGCTCCACTGCCCCTGCATCGTGGCCACAGGCATGACGGGACTGCCACGCCGCATCGCCGAGAGCATCTATGCCGGCCGGTTCGTTACAATAAAAGGGTGCGAGGCCCGAATATCGGTAATCCACGGCGTAGACGCAGCCCGTGCCGCCATGATTATGGCCGGCTCCGTGGCAACCCTCACCCTTACAGACGGCACCGACCCCACAATCGCCGACCTTTCCGACGCCCTCGCCTGCCGCATCGACGGCAAACGCCTATTTGCCATCCCTCCGCGCCTGGCACGCATATGGTATGGCCGCCAATTCTTCGAACGGCTCACCACCGACGCCACCTGTCCGGAGAATTTCACCGCAGCATACCCCTCGTTCCATCCCACGCCCGTCACCGAATATCTCCGCACCCACATCTATGACAAAAACAGCCTCTGACAAAATAGCCTCTTTCGCCTCACGCCTTGGCCAGACGGCAAAAAGCATCGTGAAACTGCTCGTGCAGCGTCGACGCGCCACAATCGTCGAGGCCGGTGCCGACACATCGCTCCCGCTCATAATCCTTGCCAACGGCCCGTCGCTCAACCACACCATTGCCGAGAGCCTTCCATCGCTGCTGGCACACCCCACCCTTGCCGTGAATTTCGCGGCAAACGCCCCGGAATTCCGTACGCTCCGCCCCCGCTACTACGTGCTCATCGACCCGCATTTTTTTTCCGGAAGCGACGACCCTAACGTAACACGCCTGTGGGACCACCTCGCCGGCGTCGACTGGCCCATGACTCTGATAGTGCCTGCACGCAGGCGGCGCGACATCCCGGCCAAATTCTCCTCCGACAACATCCTCACCGTAAACGACATAGCCGTAGAAGGCTTCCTCCCGCTTGAAAACGCGGCTTTTGCCCGCGGCTGGGGGATGCCACGCCCGCGCAACGTGCTCATTCCCTCGATTATGGCAGCAATAGCCCTTGGATTCAAAGAGATATACCTCACGGGGGCCGACCATTCATGGATGAAGACAATATCGGTGAAC
>CANRZQ010000007.1 GCA_947644475.1 uncultured Muribaculaceae bacterium | reverse complement strand
GATGAGGGCTTCGGCCACGTCGCCGGCGGTGAATACAGAGAGGTCGGCGTCGAGGTCGTCGGCGGTGCGGTCGGACTGCACGGATATGAGGGCGTCGGAGAGGTTGCGCGCCCAGCGTCCGTTGCCGTCGTCGCGCTTCATGCCGCTGCGGGCGCGGGCGATGCCTTCGGCGAGAGCGCGGGCGGTGGCTTCGGAGTCGGGGGCTATCATGCCGCCAAGGTTGGCGTTGACAATCTGCAAGAGTTCGTCGGCGGAGTAGTCCTCGAAGTTGACATATGTTGTGAAACGGGATTTGAGACCCGGATTCGATGCTATGAAGCGTTGCATTTCGGCCGGATATCCGGCGATGATTACAACGAGGCGGTCGCGGTCGTTTTCCATACGCGCAAGGAGCGTGTCGATGGCCTCCTGCCCGAAGTCGTTGCCGGTGTCGCCGCGCTTTGCGAGGGTATATGCCTCGTCGATGAACAGCACGCCGTCGAGGGCGGAATCTATCACAGCAGCCGTTTTCGGAGCCGTCTGTCCGACATAGCCCACCACAAGGTCCTCGCGCTTCACCTCTATTACATGGCCGGAGCGGAGCAGGCCGAGTTCTCGGTAAATTTTACCCATGATGCGGGCCACGGTGGTCTTGCCCGTGCCGGGATTGCCGTAGAACACGAGGTGAGATGAATTGATGGGACGCACGGGCAAATTCTGCTCTTTCCTGCGGAGATTCACCGCCACGCGGTTGACGAGGCGGCGCACCTCGGTCTTTGCGGCCACAAGGCCGATGAGGCTGTCGAGTTGGACAAGGCCCGACTCTTCCTGTTGCGCAGCAGCCACGGCTCCACGGCGGAAACCGCTAACTTCCTGCAAGTTAAGCCCTTCAAAATCCTCAGGGATGAGGACAGTGGCATCTGATGTGCGGCGGCGGCGCGCCACGGCGAGTTCGACCTTTTCGAAAAGGTTGCGGACGAAGCGGCCATTGCCGAAATGATAATTTGCGTCGTTGGAGCGGCCTTTATAGCCGAGAGCGTATTCCATGACCTCGTCGAGCACGGCGTCGACTTCGGGGGTGATTGTGTATTTCTTGCGGGCCGAGAGCAGGAAAATCTGCTTCAACTGTCCGGCGTCGTAGTCGTCGAAGTTGATGTATGAATTTACGCGCGAGGTAAGGCCCTCGTTCATCTCGAACAGGCGGTTCATGTCCTTCTCGTATCCGGCAAAGATTACGACAAGGCGTTTGCGGTCGTTTTCCATGCGGGCAAGGAGTGTGTTGATTGCCTCCTTGCCGAAGTCGTTCTCGCCGCCGTCGGCAAGACGGTAGGCCTCGTCGACAAAAAGGATGCCGTCGAGGGCGGAATCAATTACGTTAGAGGTCTTTATGGCCGTCTGGCCTACGTATCCGGCGACAAGATGCTCGCGCGACACCTCCACAAGGTGCCCTTTCGACACCAGGCCCATGTCCTTGTAAATTCCGGCGATGATGCGGGCCACGGTGGTCTTGCCCGTGCCGGGATTGCCGTAGAACACGAGGTGCTTGTTGATTTCAGTGATGTCGTCGCCACGTTCGAGACACATCTCGATATAGTCTTTGAGGCTCTCGATCTGCTGCTTCACGCCGTCGAGGCCGATTAGTTCGTTGAGCGAAATGAGGTTTGATCCACGTTTTTTCACTGTTGAGTATATTCTGGAGAAAGATTTATGATTGACACGCTGCATCTCGGCCATCTGCGCCATGAAAGTGTCGATTGACGCGTCGATGCCATTCTCGTTTACGATGGACAGTTGCTCGCAGAGGTCGTCGAGGTCGGCCCAGTCGATTTCGAGGGCGAGGTCGGAATCCATGCGGGATTTGAGCACGGTGTTGCGCACGTCGGCGGTGGTAGGGTCGGGCGTGACAAACGAATTTGCCATGTTCAGCAGTTGGTTTCCTTCTTCACGGCGTGTGAAAAGGTTGGCAAACCATCCGTGCAGGAACGGGCTTGGATGATTGTGGTCTTGCGAGAACAGGCGCAGCACCTCCTTGCGGCATCCGCCGGTGTTAATCATTACGATGAGGTGATTGTCGTTGATGTCGGCGGCGTTGAGCCGAGCATTCTGGGCGAGTGTTCTCAGTTCGGACACAAGATGATTTGTCTGCGTGGGGTCGAACTCTGCCTCGCTTTCTGAGGCCTCGATAATTATGGCCGTGTGGCGGCGGTTGGTGAGGTTGTAGATTATATAGTCGAGATTGAGAGTGCGCTCCGAGCGGCCTTTCACATGCCAAAGGCCATGGGCGTCGGCATAGAGATTTGAAGCGGGCCGGCGCACGTCGACAGGAGCGTCGGGTATGGCCGATGCCCCGGGAGTCTTGCCGCGTGAGCGGGCAAGAAGGCGGTTGCCGCGCTTCGAGCCGGTGATTACAGGAGCGACTACCTCCGACGGCTGTCCGGCCGCGGCCTCCTCCTCTTCCTTTGACATGAGGAACCGCTCGAGCATTTTTTGCTCGAACGATTGGTGTCCGCCGTTCACATCATAGAATATGACAGTCTCGAATCCTTGTTTTTTCAGATAGAGGTGGAGCGACTGGCGAAGGTTGTAAAGGCGCAGCCCGCCGTCGATATACGAGTCGGGATAGGTGAAGAGTGCCGATACAAAAGGGCGTTTTTTTATGTCGTATGATGCGAATCTGTTCATAAACCTGCTACTTGACCGGGTTGGCGACGCTGAATGCCGTGATAGTTGCGCGTGTTTTGGTTCACGGTGATGTTTCCGGGATTGAAAGGCTCGAGAGTCTCGGCACGGCAGTGGCGGAACATCTTCATCTGCACTCCGGCCTCGGCGAAGTCGTTGGCGATGGACTCGTTGATGGTGCGCATAAGGTTCTCGTCCATAAATGTTGTGGAGTCGACGCGGAAATACACCTCGTATTCGCCGGGCTGCGAGCCTTGGTTTACAATTACCTCTACCTCGGCACCGTCGACAAAGCGGCGCAGGCGCACAACGTAAGCCTCGCGGCGGTCGGCGTGGTCGAAGCCTTCGCCCACCAGCTGGAAGCCGTGGTCTTCCTGCAAGATGTCGGAACATGTCTGTCCCTGGGCCACACGGTTGAGCGAGTGGTTGTATTGCTCGCGAGCCTGAACGAGGAGCAACTGCTGGATACGGTCGAGTTCGGCAAGACGCTTGGCGTCGCGGCGCAGGTCGGCCTCGGTGTAGGAGGGGTTGGTGCGCCCGGCCTCGATGGCGTCGGAAACGCGGTTCACCTCGTCCTCGAGAACCTTATACTGGCCGTGGGTCCAATAGTCCATGTCGATAAGTTCGCCTTCCTGAGCGGGAAGGTCGTCGAAGAATGATGTGCGGGCCTGGCGTATCTCGGCCTTGATTTTTTCGGCGGTCTTCACGGCTTCGAGATGCTGCATGTGGTACACGGCGCGTCCGCGGGCCACTTTCACGTCCATGATAAGAATGTCGTTGAGGGCGTTGGCGCACACCATCTCAATGGCTGCCGAGCCGGATGTCTTACCGGCAAGCGAGGCCACGCGCTCTTGCACGGAGGCGAACTCGCGGGGCGCGAATTTGAAATAGTCGGGGTTGGTCTCGCAGATTGCAAACTGACGCGTGAGTTCGGCATAAAGAGCCTCGGCCGTGTTGGCTCCGGCGCGCATTTCGGCATTGATGCGGGCCACGCTGTCGGCGGCATCTTTCACGGCTTGGTCGAGCCCGGCCATGGCGCGCTGTGTCTCGTCGGCCGACGACGTGGTGGATGCTATCGACTGAGCGACACGGCCCGAAGCGTTTGTAATCGCCTCTATGTTTCGGCGCCGGGAGTCGGAAAGGCGGCTGAGGAAGCGGTCGGAATCGGCACGGACATCGTTGAGTGCCTGCTCGGTGCGCAGTCGGGCACGTTCCATTTCCCGAGAGTTGCCTGCACGCCAGTCGGCTATTTCGCGTTCATTTGCCAAAAAGGTGGCGGAATCCATATAAGTGTGATCGGCTGACATAGTTGTAATTTTTAAGTTGGGGAGTTGAAGTAGCGAAAATATATTTGTTTAATGTAGGGACACACGGCTCGTGCGTCCGATATTCGACGATAACAATTAATGTATCAGTGATTTGACGCGGACGCACGAGCCGTGCGTCCCTACACTCTGATTGCACAAATTATCTATCATCGTCTCTTAATTATTATTTTTTCTTATTTAGCTCGGCTTCCAAGTTTGCAATTCGAGATTCGAGTTGGGCTATACGGGATTCAAGACTTACTATTCTGTTATTAATGTTGTTTTTTCGTGCATTTTCTAAATCCCGTACCATTTTTGCATATTCGCTATTATCTACCCAGACACCCTGGAATTTGTCATGTTCAGACATATTGATAAGTTTAAATATGTTATGAAATTAATAGATATTATTCTTTTATTCCGTTTCTTGCGCCGAGGAGCCGGGGAGGTGGATTGTCTTTCCGGGTGTGGCGAACGGGATGTCGTCGACGATGATGTCTTCGGCGCGGTTGCGGCCTACGGTGAATGATATGTTGTTGGCCTGCAACTGGGCAAGCACGCGCTGGAGCAGCACGTCGGCAAGTTTCTCGTCGACGTAGGCTCCGTACGATATATTGTAGGTACAGAGCGAGTCGGTGGGCGACATGGGTGTGAACACAAACTGTAATTTTATGAGACTCTGCGGGCTGTCCATCTGCACAACGTATGCGTCGCGGTCGTCGTCGTTATTGAACCCGATGGTGACAAGGCGGAAACCGAAGTCCTCGCATAGCACCAGGGCTGTGAGCCGTCCCATTGCCTCGATATATTCCGACAGGTTGGTGCGGTTGAGCACCTCGGCGAATATCTGCTCGCCCTGGTCGCGGAGCCGTGTAAGTTCCTCCATGTCCTCTTTGAGTTGGGCAGTGAAATAGTCGGAGGCCAGTTCGCCCGACACGATGCGGGCTTCAAGGTTGCGCAGATTGCCCTCGGCCTGGGAGAAGCGTCCGCGCGACCAGTAGTTCATGTCGATATGATGCTTGTTTTCGGCATCGAAATATATTCCGTCGCGCCAATGGGCGTATTGCTCGGAGATGGCCTTTACCTGGTCGCAGGCAATGATATAGTGGAGGCGGAATTCGGCGCTCTCGCGCTCGACATTCGAGCGAAAACCGTTGAGTTCGAGCGAGCCGTTCACGGCCAATGCCTGGCACGCATCGTCGGAGAGTGCGCCGGAATCGATTTTCTGTATTGTGCTGATTATCTTTTGCAAGCCGTCGGCGGCAAATTTGTTGAAAATGGGGTCGGAGGCCACCGAGTTGAACTCTGCGACAAGGTCGTTGCGGAGTTCGGCAGCAGTGCGCGAGGCCTGCTGCTTTCGCAGGTTTATCTCGTCGATTTGCTCGGTGAGCCGGTTCTGCCGCTCAATCGCGCTGTTGAGTTCGCGGCGCAGGCGGTTGAGGGTCTTGCGGAGTTCGTCGATTTCGCGCTCGTTGGCGTGTAGGGCGCGGATTGCCTCGTTATAGTGGGCGACGAGGTCGTCGAAAGCAGCGCGGGCCTGGGTGCGCTCGCGGTCCCACGCCCGCATTATGCGGTCGAGCAGGGCAAGAACCTCGCGCGGGTCGGCTTTTCCTTTGTCGCGCCGGGCCTTGGCCAGGTCGCGCTGCATCTGGGCATACTCGGCATTGCCTACCCAGACGCCTGAGTGATTCTCCGGCTGCCAGCCTCCATATAGATTTTCGCGGTAACGTGATGTGGCCATGGTAGGATTATGTGGGGATGCCTATTGTTAGTACTTCGTAGTCGCTTAGCAGATGAATCTCGCGGCTGCGCGGGCCTGTGCGCAGTTCGTCCTCGTAAGAGCGAAGCGCAGGGGTGAGGAAATGAAGACGCTGGTTCGACGAGCCACGCAGGCCGATGCCGTCGTTGAGGCCGTCGATGTATTCGCCGTCGATGAGCAGGTCGGTGTGTGCAAGCAGGGCTTTTTGACCGGGCGACACGAGTTCTTCGAGGGTGCGTCCGGTAAATACTATCACATTTATTTCGGGAAGCGTCTCGCGCACGATACGGCACATTTCGGCCAGGGCGTCGGCCTGGAGCATCGGCTCTCCGCCGCTTATGGTGATTCCCGACGGGGCGGCGTCGATGATGGCCTGCGCGAGCGCGGATGGCGTGGCCGCGCGGGCACCGGAGGCTGTGCGCAGGTCGGGCGATGTGCACCGGGGGCAATTTTTGTCACACCCCTTCACCCAGAGCACGAAACGCGCCCCGGGACCAAGCGAACAGGCATCTGGCCAATAATATCCGTATCTTATTTCCTGCATCAGACTTCTATTTCTTCAATTTCTCCACCCGACGGGGATTCCGGCGCCGACGGTGATGCCGGAGGCGCAAGGGGCGATGAGGCCCCGGATGCGAGTTCCTCGAGGTCGGCAAAGGTTTTGCGCTGGCGTGTATCTACGGCTCCTTTTATAATTCGCTCGAGATGTGAGAGTGCGTCGTTGGCTGTGGCGCTGAGTTGGTCGACAGTGTCGTCGGCCGGGAGATATGTGCTTATCTCCTCGCGTATGTCGTCGATACAACGGCCCCTGGCCTTTACCTCGTCGCGGAGGGCGGCTGCCTCGGCTTCCACTTCCTCGAGACGGGCACGCAATGCCGACGCCTCGCCGGCAAGAATCTGGGCGGCGTTTTGCCGGGTCTCTTCTATTTTCTGCTTGAAACTTTCCACAAAGCCGTCTTTCTCGACACGCTGCAAGGCATCTGAGGCCACTTCAAGCATAATCATGGCTTCGAAGGCGGTACGCAGACGCTTGTCCGAGTCAAGATTGGCGTTGATTGAGGCCTGTATTCTTTGGCGGAATTCATCGAGGGGTTCGGTTCCGACTATAAGTTCGGGGAGTATGTCGATCATTCTTTTATATTTGAGAGCGGTTGCTGTTCTATTGTTCTGAAGATGTCGGGCCGCAGGCTTACAGTACGCACTGAGCCGGAGGCCGACACTATGTCGTGGGCAACATTGCCCATGGCGTCGACGGTGGCGCGGTAGCGGGCTCGCTTGGCGGGCACACCCCCGACGTAAATTTCGGCGGCATCGGCGGCCGTGGGAATCACCACATCGAATTCCCTGCCGAATGTAGCCTCAAATATCGGCCCGGCGCACAGCGTGGGAGCACTGTCGAAAAGCACGCATGAGGGCGCGAGCCGCCGAGGCTCCTCCCCTATGGCTACGGCTTCGGGTGCAGCGCCGGACACGACCCGGGCAGCATGCAGCAAGGGCATCGACGCCGGGGTGAGCGTCACGGCAACGTAGCAACCGGGCTCCACTCCGGCCTGCCCGAGGGTATGCGCAAGCCGGCTGTTAAGGACTGCGAATGTCGACGCGTCTTTATCAGACAAGGGCAGATGGTCGTAGGCGGCGTCGTAGGCCGGACGGCAATATATCTGCTCGATCCACAGAGGGTCCGACGTCAAGGACGGCGTCTCGAATTCTGTGATTTCGACTATGCGCGCCCGACCGAATCTTTGCTCGGCACGGCACACCACGCCACGGCTGCCGTCGGCTGCCAGCAGAAAGTTGCCGGAGCCTTCCGTCATCCGGTCGAGGACACATGCAAGCAGAGCCTCGGGAGCAAACACGTCGTCGCTTCCGTCGGCAAATGCCCGGGTATATTCCTGATAAGATGTCAACATTTGTCTTTATATATGATACGGGTGAAGGGCTGCCGTCAGGGCAAGGCAATCCCATACGCAAATATAGAGATAATTCTGCAATTTTTCGTTCATATCCTCAAAAAAATATTATTCAAGGGCTTGCCGGATGCGCGGCAAGCCCTTGAACAATAGATATGTTGCAATTTTTACAGCACGATCGGCGTGTATTCAAGGCCGAAGGCCTCTGCCACAGCGCGGCATGTAATCTTGCCGTCGACCATGTTCACACCGTCGGCAAGGCCCGCGTCGGCGCGGCATGCCTCGCGCCAGCCGAGGTCGGCAATGCGCAGGGCGTAGGGCAGCGTGGCGTTGGTAAGGGCGAGGGTCGAGGTGTAGGGCACCGCGCCTGGGATGTTGGCCACGGCATAGTGCACTATGCCGTCAACCTCATATATCGGGCTTGAATGTGTGGTGGGATGAGATGTCTCGAAGCATCCGCCCTGGTCGATGGCAACATCGACAATCACCGTGCCGGGACGCATGAGCCCGAGCATGTCGCGCGTGACAAGTTTCGGCGCTTTCGCTCCGGGTATGAGCACGGAGCCGATAACGAGGTCGACATCCGGAAGTTCCATCTCGATATTATGAGCCGACGAGAACAGGGTCTTGACATTGCTTGGCATTGTGTCTGCGACATGGCGCAGCGTGGGGAGGCTTATGTCGGCAATGGTAACATCGGCGCCCAGCCCGGCTGCCATAAGGGCGGCATTGCGGCCCACGACACCGGCGCCAAGGATAAGCACCTTTGCGGGCTTCACGCCGGGAACGCCTCCAAGGAGTACGCCGCGGCCTCCCTGCGGCTTTTCAAGGAAACGAGCGCCTTCCTGCACCGACATGCGGCCGGCCACCTCGCTCATGGGCGTGAGCAGAGGGAGCGTGCCCTGACGGTCGCGCACGGTCTCGTAAGCGATGCATACGGCGCGGTCGGCCATCATTGCATCGGTGAGCGGACGGTCGCACGCAAAGTGGAAATAGGTGAACACCACCTGGCCGGCGCGGATAAGATTATATTCCGGCTCAATGGGTTCCTTCACCTTGATAATCATCTCGGCGGCGGCATAGGTCTCTTCGATTGTCGGGAGGATTGAGGCACCGGCTTTAACGTAATCATCGTCGGGAAAACCCGAGCCTTCACCGGCCGTGTGCTGAACGAACACTGTGTGCCCGTGGCGTACGAGTTCTTTTACTCCGGCAGGCGTAACCCCTACCCTGTTCTCATTGTTTTTAATCTCTTTGGGGACACCGATTTTCATGGCGGTAATTGATTTAGGTATCAGTTATGAGGTATCGCCCAAATATATGCAAATTCCAATCAAACAAAAAACAGCATTAGCATTTTTTAATTAAAATTTAATATTGTTAACTTATAATGGTTGTATTATTTAAAGTTTTACGCTTAGGAATCATTATATTTTAGAAATTTGTTGTATCTTTGTAGCCAAGAACTTAAACCTATCCAGACATGGCAAGACCTATTAAAGAAACACCGATCCTATTTGGTTCTGATGCCAGGCGATTTGAAGAGCGAATGCAAGCTCCTCCGAAGGTTTCCCCTTCAAAACGTGCTCAAATCCGCCGGTCTTATGAGACTGTCATGAAAATGATGGTCAACTAAATTTATGACCCGAGAAGAATTTCAAGACAGATGCAGGGTTCGCCGTTTAAATATCGGCGATTCCGTGTCGGCTTTTGATTGTTACGATGAGGACTTAAATGATTTTATTCTAAATGAAGCAAGTCTTTACCGCAACGCTTTGTTATCAGTTACATACGTGGTCGAAGATAAAAGCACCGACGAAGTATTAGCTTATTTCAGCCTGTCGAATGACAAAATATCCATATCGGATTTTGAAAACAAAACCGACTTCAATCGTTTCAGAAAGCACAAATTTACCAATCAAAAACGATTGAGAAGTTATCCTGCAATTAAAATCGGACGTCTGGCAATTGCCAAATCGGCACAGCGGCAGTCTATCGGCACCTATCTTCTGGAATTCATAGAAGATTTCTTTACCGTGGATAACAAATCCGGGTGCAGATTTGTAACGGTTGACGCTTACACTGATGCGATACCGTTTTACATCAAAAATAATTATCTATTTCTAAATAACGACGACGAAGACAATCGTACAAGAGTGATGTATTTCGACCTTGCGTCACTTTTGTGATATACCCTATTTTTGCATCGAGCGAACATATGTCGTGAGCCGTGGAGCCACGAGCGAACGTGTGTAGTGGCTGATGATGCGGTCTTGGACGGATGCAGAGAGGGTATTGATCTGCCCCGACTGCAATATCCCTGCCATGCGGGCGGCATAGTCTTCCGCGTCGAATGAATCCACAACAAGGCGGCTGTCACCGACAATCGATGCATTGAAGCCGGCGCGGCTCACCACCGGCACGGCTCCGCATGCCATAGCCTCGGTGAGCGAGTTGGAATGCCCCTCGCATGCCTCGGCCGACGGAAAAATAAAGAAATGGGCCGAGCGCAGAATCTCCACTATATATCCGAGCGACTGCCTTCCATGAAAGCGCACGGCATCGGGAGCAAGCCCGGAGGCGGCAACGGCACGGTCGAGCACAAGGCGATAGTCGGGGTCGACTCCGCCTATTATGTCAAGATGCACACCGGGGCATGTCCGCGCCAGGATTGAGGCGGCGCGGATGGCCACATCGGTATTTTTGGAAGGCACCACGCGGCCAAAATATACAAGCCGGATTTCGCCGTCGGCTTTACGCGGCACGAGCGGCCGCACAAAAGCGTCGTCGATGAAATTGGGATAGTAAAACGAGCCGCGGCCAAGTTTTTCCTTTATGAAGTCGACAAAACACTCTCCCTGGCAGAGGATGCCGTCGGCAAGGCGAAAAATCTCGAGCTGCTTGTGGCGGTAGGAATCGTCGCGGCTGTTGAACACCTCAATCATGCCTCCGTTGCGAATCTCATACACCACTTTGCGCCCAAGGGCATGGGCTGTGCGCACGAGCAGCAACTCAATGTCGATAATCTTGTCGTAAAACCCCACGATATGCACCACGGCACGAGGGTGCGCCAGCATTTTTGCCACAAACGAAGCATAGGTGCGGGCAAAAGACAAGGCGTAACGCAATTTCGAGCCGCGGTTCACAGCCTTCTCCACGCAGCACACCTCAAACCCGGCTTCACGATACACCTCCAGAGTGCGTCGGCACCCCATCTCGGCTCCTCCTATCCTCGACTTTTCAAGGCCATGCCCCAGCGGCGCATAAAATATTACTTCCATTACCGGCAAATATAATTAAACTTCTAATTTATCAATACTTAAACAATACGCACACAATATAGATAATTACTCATTGCTCTCATCTCGCACGGTGCGTTCATCAAATAATTCTTTTATTTTTGCCTGCAAGATTTTTTTAGGAGGAAGATTCAATTGATATTCAGCCACGAGGGTCGGCGATAACGAACGCGACATCGCATATTCCACCACCTCATTGTCTTTGTCTTTACAAAGCAATATGCCTATGCTTGGATTTTCGTGCGATTTCCGCACATCGCGGTCAAGAGCCTCAAGATAGAATTCAAGTTGCCCAAGGTCGGCCGGATGAAATCTACCCATCTTAACTTCAAACGCCACAAGACAACGCAATTCTCTATGAAAAAAGAGCAAATCCACCCTAAAATCTTCGGTTCCGACCTGCAATCTATATTCTTGACCCATATAGATGAAATCTTTGCCAACTTCAAGGATAAAGTCCTTTATCTTTGCAATGATAGCCTGTTTCATCGAATATTCATCAGCATAATTTTTTTTGCCGAGAAAGTCCATCACATATCGATCTCTAAACGAACGCTCCGACGATGGAACAATTTCCCTCAGCACCGCTGAGAGTTTTGGAGCGTCAAGCATAGTGCGCTCAAACAAGCCACGTGAAATAAGTTTATCAAGTTCACGCGTAGACAATCTTTCATCTACAGCAAGCCGGATATAAAAATCCCGTTCTTCAGGAATTTTACAACGCGACATTATCGTTAGGTTATTCGTCCAATTTATTTCTCTCAGCAACGCTGAGAGTTTTTCATCCGCATCACGATATGTCTCATAAAACTGTTTCATTCTCCAAAGGTTCTTATCCGAAAAACCTTTAGAATCCTCCGTATTAGCAGCAATGTATTCTGCAAGTTGACGGATAACCCCGTCTCCCCACTGCGAATTAGATACACGATAAGACAGTCGCTCACCGATATGCCAATATAATTCTATCATTACATTATTGGCAATACGATAAACCTTCTTCTTCGTATCGTTGATTAAACCAACAATTTCGTTGAACTGCTTTTTCAGCGCATCATGTGCTGATATGCTCGTCGTTTCCATATGATTCACGCAAGAGGGTTTTCAGATGAACGGAACCAGCGGGCAAATTCGGCAATACCGTCGCGCAGGCACACCGACGGATGATAGCCCACCTCGGCTTCGAGCCTCGACGTGTCGGCATAAGTCTGATACACGTCGCCCGGCTGCATGGGCAGATATTCTTTTACGGCCTCGGCGCCAAGGGCGGCTTCGAGTTCGGAGATGAAGTCCATGAGTTTCACCGGGCGGGAGCATCCTATGTTGTAGACCTTGACGGGCACACCGTCGGCATTTGGAGCGGGCGTGCGGTCGAGAGCGCGGACAGTGCCCTCGACAATATCGTCGATATATGTGAAGTCGCGCATCAGGTCGCCGCGGTTGAACACTTTTATCGGGCGGCCATTGGCAATGGCGTTGGCAAAGAGCATCGGAGCCATGTCGGGACGCCCCCACGGCCCGTAGACGGTGAAATAGCGCAGACCCGTCGACGGCAGCCCGAACAGTTGGCCATAGGCATGAGCCATGAGTTCGTTGCTTTTCTTGGTGGCCGCATAGAGGCTTGCCGGACGCGTCACTTCGTCATCCTCGGAAAAAGGGGTCTTGGCGTTCAGTCCGTAGACCGACGACGACGAGGCATACACCAGATGCTTTATCGCATTATGACGGCAACATTCGAGCACATTCAGGAAGCCCACAACATTGGCATCGACATATGCCTCGGGATTGGTGATGCTGTAACGCACGCCGGCCTGGGCGGCAAGGTTGACCACTGCGTCGAAGCCCTTGTCGGCAAAAAGGCGGGGGAGCGCCTCGCGGTCGGCTATGTCGAGGCGGTAAAAATGAAAATTCGGAAACCGGGGCGACCAGATTTCCTGTCCATACGGCAACTGCGCCACTTTCCGGGCCGACGTGTCAAAGCCCGTGGCAGGATGCACCTCTGCCTCGTCGCCCGACACCTCTATGCCGAACAGATTACGCAGACGCGCATTTTTCAGACGCGGGTCATAATAGTCGTTCATATTGTCGACTCCGACCACCGTGTCGCCTCTCTGCGCGAGACTGTATGCCAAATTGCTGCCGATGAACCCGGCCGCGCCTGTCACCAATATCTTCATTTTAAAACTTATTTCACACTAATTAACGCTTCTGCGCGCTTTTTATTGCCATCACAACATGAAAAGCGACGCAAGATGAGCCGAAAGCGCACCTTGTTGCCGGGCCATAAGTTCGCCCACACGCTCGCGCCCTCGTTTAATCAACGAATTCCGCAGTTCTTCGTTCATCGAAACCTGCAAAATACGATTGGCCATATCATCGATATTCTCCGGAGAGAAATACACGGCAGCATCAGCGCATACCTCGGGGATACTTGTCGACGACGAGGCTATCACCGGCACATCACATGCCATCGACATCAACGGAGGATAGCCAAAACCCTCGTTCAGCGAGGGATATACAAAGCAGAACGCCTCGCGGTGAAGCCTGACAAGGGCATCATAAGACACATAGGGCAAAAAACGGAACCGGCTCTTGTTCTCAACCATCTGCTCCATATCGTCCGGCTCACAGCCGGTTATAACCACAGTCTTGCCTTCGAGGCGGCCTTCCGAAAAGAGCCTGTCGAAAACCTTTACTGCCCTATACACATTTTTCTCAAAACGCTTTGCGTTGAGGAGCAAGAAATAATCTCCGCACGCATCAGAGGGCACAAACCCTTCGAGAGAAAACGGAGAGTAGAACACCTCTATTCTTTCAGGCGCAATATCGGAAAAAAAATTCAATATGGCATATTTGGAATGTTCGCTCACGGTGATGATTTTTGCCCCGGGAATGCCAAGTATCCGCCGGAACTGTTTCAGCGTGCGGCCACGCACAAGGCGCGCCATCACCTCGGGGAAGAGCCTCCCGCCAATTTTCAACAGCCTGCGTTTCTCACCACGCCACGCATATTTATCCCACGGGAGTTCCACTTTTCGCAAACCATGAATCACGCCCACAAACTGCGCCTCGCAGCGGTAGTCGTAATAGCCATAGGGAAGGGCCGTGTAGAAGCGGCGATAGCCCCCGCTGTCGACAAGACTATAAAGTTCCTGTTTCGACGACACATAATGCACGGCATCAGACGGCATACGGGATAGCAGTTCCGCAAGTTTGTCATCATTGAAAAAATGAGAGTAAAGCACCATCTCGAAGCGATAGCCCTCGTCAAGGGCATGTTCGAGAATAAACTTGGCATACTCGCCTCCCCCGTGGAAATGCCCGGGGCGCTCCTGCTGGCAAGCCGTGCCGTCAAATAGTATTTCAGCCTTACCCATATTGCTTTCTTTTTAATATCTTAACGCCATCGCTTCCTTTTTATTGCATTTTAACAATTTTCAATCCAAAATTGATGCATTAATAATTTAATATGACGGCAAAAACAAAATATTCCGGGGTTTTCTTGGCTGTTTCGGATTTTTAACGTAATTTTGTGGAAATTTGACGATAATGGACTTCGACTATCACGGCACATTCGCCCGTATCAAGGCCAAAACCTCGATTCTCGCCGACCGCTACACCATGCTGATAAAGGAAAAGAATGAAGCGGACGACCGAATCGCCGAACTTGAAACGGAACTGGCAAGAGCCAATGCGAAAATAGCGCAACTGAGCGTTGACCTTGAATATCTCCGTGTGGTGTCGACTATCGCGCCAAACCGCGACCAAGTGGAGCAGGCGCGCGCCATGATCCGAAATCTCGTGCGGGACATTGACCGCTGCATTGCCGACTTAACCGACTGATCACCATAACTTCCGATGAAAAATTCGCAACATATCTCGATACGCATTGCCGATACACCGCCTATCGGCCTGGACATACGTCCCGACCGCGAGGAGATGGTGCGACGAATCGAAAAAAACATCAACACCGTATGGGCCCGCTGGTGCGACGACTTTTCCGACCGCACCCCCCACGAAGTGCTTGCAATGGTGACTTATCAATATGCCAAACTTTACTACGAACTTGTGGAACGCGTCGAGGCTAACGAAGATGCCATCGGCGATTTCGAGAAATTTCTCGACGAAGCAATACAGCGTGTAAGCTGACATCCCCCCCACCCGGCAATCAGACCTGTCTATATGACGGCCCCGCACTCCCCCACCTCAGAGGAGCGTGTGGCCTTTCGCATTTTCTAACGGACAAACAACTTAGTAATTAACCCCAACTGCTTACAAATCAGTTTTATATGTCACAAATATTAATCATAATCATTTGTATCGTCGTGGCCGCAGCCGCAGGAGCCGGCGCCACGATGCTTATCCAGCGCTCCCTCGCCCGCACCCGCGCCAAACTAATCATAGAGGAAGCACAGCGCGATGCCGACGACCTTAAAAAAACAAAAATCCTCGAAGGACGCGAAGAAGCGCTCAAAATCACCTCCGAGGCCGAAAAAGTGGCCAACCAACGCCTCTCAAAGGCTCAGTCGGTGGAGGCAAAACTCAAGCAGCGCGAACTCCAGCTCAACCAGCAGCAGAGCGAGAACCAGCGCGCAAAAAACGAGATCGACACCCAGCGCACCCGCCTCGAGGAGCAAGCCGCACGCACAGAAGCACGCAAGGCCGAACTCGACAAACTCACCGCACGCGCCCAGGAAGAACTCGAGCACATCTCCGGACTGTCGTCGGAAGAAGCAAAGGAAAAACTCATCCAGAGCCTCAAAGACGAAGCCAAGACAGCCGCCGCGTCTTACATCAACGACATCATGGACGAAGCCAAGATGACCGCCAACAAAGAGGCTAAGCGCATCGTGGTGCAATCGATACAGCGCGTGGCCACCGAAACGGCTATCGAGAACTCTGTCACGGTATTCCACATCGACTCCGACGAGATCAAAGGACGCATCATTGGCCGAGAAGGCCGCAACATCCGCGCCCTCGAAGCCGCAACAGGCATCGAAATCATTGTCGACGACACTCCCGAGGCCATCGTCCTCTCCGGCTTCGACCCCGTGCGCCGCGAAATCGCACGCCTCGCCCTGCACCAGCTCGTGGCCGACGGCCGAATCCACCCGGCACGCATCGAGGAAGTGGTGGCAAAAGTGCGCAAGCAAATCGAGGAGGAAATCATCGAGACCGGCAAGCGCACCGCCATCGACCTTGGCATCCACGGCCTTCACCCCGACCTTATCCGCCTTGTGGGCAAGATGAAATACCGCTCGTCCTACGGCCAGAACCTGCTCCAGCACTCGCGCGAGACTGCCAACCTCTGCGCCATCATGGCATCTGAACTCGGCCTCAACCCCAAGAAAGCACGCCGCGCCGGCTTGCTCCACGACATCGGCAAGGTGCCCGATGAGGAGCCCGAACTGCCGCACGCAGTGCTCGGCATGAAACTCGCCGAAAAATACAAGGAAAAGCCCGAAATCTGCAACGCAATCGGCGCACACCACGACGAAGTGGAAATGACATCGCTCTTAGCCCCGATCGTGCAGGTGTGCGACGCCATCTCCGGCGCTCGTCCCGGAGCACGCCGCGAAATCGTGGAGGCTTACATCAAGCGTCTCAACGACCTCGAGCAACTCGCCCTGTCGTATCCCGGCGTAATCAAGACTTACGCAATCCAGGCCGGACGCGAACTCCGCGTGATTGTCGGAGCCGACAAGATCGACGATGCCGAGACCGAAAAACTCTCTACCGAAATAGCACGCCGCATCCAGGACGAGATGACATATCCCGGACAGGTGAAAATCACCGTTATCCGCGAGACCCGTTCCGTATCGTTCGCAAAATAACCCCTCTCCATGGACGATATTATTGACATTCCCGACATCGACGATCTCGACATCCCCGAAGAAGAGCCCGACAAGGCCCCCATGGCCGAAGGCTCTATCTCGGCGTCGGACCCGTCGACCCGGCATAAACTCCACTGCTTCAACTGGCTCGAGGACATCCCCGGCGGATACGCCGACTCCGACATGGTAGAGGTGCAGTTCAAAAACACCCGAAAAGGGTTCTACCGCAACTCCACCAACATCCCCCTTGAGATCGGCGACCTCGTGGCCGTAGAGGCCTCTCCCGGACACGACATTGGCACCGTGACCCTCACCGGAGCACTCGTAAACTTGCAGATGCGCAAGGCCAACATAAAGCCGGGCACCGAGATTAAACGCATTTTCCGGAAAGCCAAGCCGGCCGACATAGAAAAATACGAAGAGGCGCGCGCACGCGAGACCGACACTATGATACGCTCGCGCAAAATTGCCGAAAGCCTCGGCCTGAACATGAAAATAGGCGACGTCGAGTATCAAGGCGACGGCAACAAGGCTATTTTCTACTACATAGCCGACGAGCGCGTCGACTTCCGCCAACTCATTAAGGTGCTCGCCGAGACTTTCAAGGTGCGCATCGAGATGAAACAGATCGGAGCGCGACAAGAAGCCGGACGCATCGGCGGTATCGGACCGTGCGGCCGTCCGCTGTGCTGCTCGTCGTGGATGTCCAATTTCGTGTCGGTGGCTACTTCCGCCGCACGCTTCCAGGACATCTCGCTCAACCCGCAGAAACTCGCCGGACAATGCGCCAAACTCAAATGCTGCCTCAACTTCGAGGTTGAGACCTACATCGAGAGCGTGAAGCACCTGCCCCCGCGCGACATACGTCTCGAAACGGCCGACAATACATATTTCTACTTCAAGGCCGACATATTCAAGCGCGAGATCACTTACTCCACCGACAAGTCGATAGCCGCCAACCTTGTCACCATCACGGCCGCACGCGCCTTTGAGATTATCGAACTCAACAAGCAGGGCGAAAAGCCGCTCACGCTTCTGCCCGAGGGCGCCGAGAAGGCCCCGGAGAAAAAAGCGTTCGGCGACATCCTCGGCGACGACGACCTTACCCGCTTCGACAAAAAGAAGAAAAAGAAACGTTCGGGCCAAAACCGCTCCGACAACAATAAGCCGCGTGACGCCCGGCCCAAGGACCGCCCCAAGGAGAAGCCGCAGGAAAGACGCGAGAAAACCGCCGCCGACCAAAAGCAGCCGCGCGCCGAAGGCGACGCTCCCCAGCAGCCCCGCAATAAAAAACGCAACCGCCCCAAAGGGCCGCGTCCCGACAAAGGCCCCGGCTCTCCAAAACCTGAAAATTAGCGACCCACGATGAATAAGGTTCCGATAATATTATCGGCCATAGCCATGGCAGCCCTTGCAGGCTGCACCTCGTCGGAGCATAGCGACTTCACGCCGCTAAGCCCCGACGGCTGGGCTTATGGCGACACGATACGGTTCTTCGGCTCCGAAGCCGACTCTGTCGCGCTCAACGGCTCGCTCGCCGTGGCCGTCCGCCACACCAACGGCTACCCCTATTCCAACCTCTGGCTCGAAATCACCCTGCCCGAGGCCGACACTGTCCGCGTCGACACCGTAGACGTCCGTCTGGCCGATACCTTCGGCCGGTGGTACGGCTCGGGCATCGGCGTAAGTTACCAACGCATCGACACAATATATCCCGCCGTATCGATTGCAGCCGGCGCCCCGGTAAAGGTGCGGCATATAATGCGCGTCGACACCGTCACCGGCATCGAGCAGATCGGCCTTATCCTCACACCCGAAAACGCCACGCACGAATAATGCAACTTCTCCTTCTATCTCCCGACGAATTCAACCTTCGCATATCCAAATTGCGCAAGGCCATGACGGCTGCCGGCATCGAAGCCGCCATAGTGCAGACAAACGCCAACCTCTACTACCTTACAGGGCGCGTCTTCTGCGGCTACATCTATATCAGCGCCGACACGGCAGTCGACCCTGTTTTCTTCGTGAAACGCCCCGTCGTGCTCCATGGCGACAACGTAGTGCGGATTCACAAGCCCGAAAACATTGCCCCGGCTCTTGCCGACGCCGGCATCCACATTCCGCACGCGCTCGGGCTCGAACTGTCGCTCGTGCCCTACTCCATGGCCCTGAGAATGAAGGCCGCGCTCGGAGCCACATCCCTGGCCGACGCAAGCACAGCGCTGATGGCCGCCAGGGCCGTGAAAACGCCTCACGAACTGAGCATGCTGCGCGTTTCCGGAGCAAAACACGACGCCGTCTACCGAAAGATTCCGCGGCTATTCCGCCCGGGCATGTCCGACATCGAGCTCCAGGTCGAAATCGAGCGCGTCGCTCGCCTTGAAGGATGCCTCGGGCAGTTCCGCGTCAACGGACAAGACATGGAGATATACATGGGCAATATCCTCGCCGGCGACAACGCCGACGCGCCGTCGCCCTACGACTTTGCAATGGGCGGCGCGGGCCTCGACCCCTCGCTTCCCGTAGGCGCCGACGGCACGATAATCCGCCCCGGCATGTCTGTAATGATCGACATGAACGGCAATTTCACAGGCTACATGACCGATATGACGCGCACATTCGCGCCCGCCCCCCTCGACGCCCGCGCTCTCGACGCACACAGGCTCTCCATCGACATATGCCGCGAACTCGCCCGCATGGGGCGCCCAGGCGCAGCAGCAGCCGACCTCTACAACCACGCCGTGAAGATGGCCGAGGATGCCGGGCTTGCCTCCTTCTTCATGGGCCACCGCCAACACGCCGGATTCGTGGGCCACGGCGTAGGCATCGAGATAAACGAACTTCCAGTCATCGCCCCACGCTCAAAGGCTATCCTTGAAGAAGGCAACGTCATAGCCCTCGAGCCTAAATTCGTAATCCCCGGCATAGGCGCCGTCGGCATCGAAAACACCTACGTCGTAAACTCCACAGGCGACATGGAAGCCATCACACGCTCCCCTCAGGAAATAATCACCTTCGAGGAATAATCCTCCCACTTCCCAACTCCCCCACTTCCCTACTGACAATAATGAATCTCGGACATCTTCTCACCGACCCCGTATTCACGCGCATAGGAGCCACCGCCAACCGTCTCGGACGCCAATGCTACGTCGTTGGCGGGTATGTCCGCGACCTTATGCTCCACCGCCACTCCAAGGACATCGACTTCGTCACCGTCGGCTCAGGCATCGAACTCGCCGAAGCCGTGGCAAAAGACCTCGGACGCGGAACACATATCGCCGTCTACGCCAACTATGGCACCGCGCAAGTACACCGCGGACCGCTCGAACTCGAATTCGTCGGAGCCCGCCGCGAGTCCTACGACCGCACATCGCGCAATCCCGTGGTTGAAGACGGCACTCTCGAAGAAGACATCTCCCGCCGCGATTTCACAATCAACGCAATGGCAATATCGGTAACGCCCGACTCTTTCGGCGAAGTTATCGACATGTTCGACGGAGTCGACGACCTCTGCGACCGTATAATCCGCACGCCGCTCGACCCCGACGTCACATTCTCCGACGACCCTCTCCGCATGATGCGCGCAATACGGTTTGCCACACAACTTGGATTCACCATCCACCCCGACACCTTCGACGCCATAAAGCGCAACGCCTCCCGCATCGAAATCATCACGCCCGAGCGCATATCCACCGAACTCGAGAAAATAATGCTCTCGCCCAAGCCATCAATCGGCTGGGACCTCCTGCACAAAAGCGGCTTGCTAAAACTGATTTTCCCCGAACTCGAGGCCCTGGCCGGAGTGCAGGTGATGCGTGGCCGCGGACACAAGGACAATTTCTACCACACCCTCGAGGTGCTCGACAACGTGGCCGCAAAATCCGACAAACTTTGGCTCCGCTGGGCAGCATTGCTCCACGACATAGCCAAGCCCGTTACCAAACGATGGGACGACAAACTTGGCTGGACATTTCACAACCACAATTTCATCGGCTCGAAAATGGTGCCCTCCATATTCCGGCGGCTCAAACTCCCGACGGGCGCCGAGATGAAATATGTCCAGAAACTCGTCGAACTCCATATGCGCCCCATGACCCTCGTCGAGGATGAAATCACCGACTCCGCCGTGCGGCGTCTTATCCACTACGCCGAAGACGACCTCACCGACCTCATGACGCTTGCCCGCGCCGACATCACGTCGAAAAACATGGCCAAGAAACAACTCTTCCTGTCCAACTTCGACATCGTAGAGCAAAAATTCGCCGATATCCTCACAAAAGACGAGGACGCAAAATTCCGCCCGGCACTCGACGGCAAGGACATAATGCGCATCTTCGGCCTTGGCCAATGCCCTCTTGTGGGCCAATTGATGAAACCCATGACAGCAGCCGCCAAAGACTGCACAATCGACAACACCCGCGAGGCATGCCTGGCCTTCCTCCTCGACCTCGCTCCCTCTCTCGGCCTCACCCCCGTCGACCCAACCGCCTGAACCCGAAGATTAGATTAATCGTCTCCGTATATTTTGAATATTTCCGTTATTTTATTATTTTTGCAAAAACAACGTAGATGAAAAATGCCTAAGATTTTTGAATACTTCGGATTTATATTCTTTTTTTATTCCAACGAGCATGAACCGATTCACGTCCATGTAATTCATCAGGATTGCGAGTCTGTTTTTGACTTGATAATAGAAAATGGAATATTGATTGATATAATTCAGCGTAACGCTGCCGGGGTAGATCCTTTGCCGGCAAAAGATGTCAAGACAGCCAACGCTTTCATAAGGAAATATTATAAAAATATAGTCAACAAGTGGGTATCTTTCTTCGTTTTGAAAAAAATAGTAAAGTGTACAAAAATTAAAAGCAAACTATAATCATGGCTCGGTTCCTTTACATATCGGATGCGAAATACCTTGGCGGTTTGGCTTTGTGCTTGTCCTTTAATGATGGCACAACAAAAACCATCGACTTTTCCTCATTCTTTAAAAAGAACCCACATCCTCAATACGACAAGTATTCAGACCCCAATAAATTCAAGCGTTTTTATTTAGATAACGGTAACGTTGTCTGGGGTAAGAACTGGGATCTCTTTTTCCCAATAGAAAATCTTCACAACGGCACGCTATAAATTATCACTTATAGTTTATAACTTAAAAAATGTATTACGTTACTAAACGCATAGAAATATCAGCCGCACACCGCCTCTCGCTCGACTACGAGAGCAAGTGCACCAACCTCCACGGCCATAACTGGATTATAACCGTCTACTGCCGCGCCGCCGAACTCAACGCCAACGGCATGGTCACCGACTTCACCGACATCAAGCGCACCGTAATGGGCTCGCTCGACCACGCCTGCCTCAACGATGTAGTGCCTTTCAACCCCACTGCCGAGAATCTCGCCCGGTGGATATGCGACAACATCCCCAACTGCTACCGCGTCGACATCCGCGAGTCCGAAGGCAACACCGCATCCTACGAAGTCGACTGACCCTCCCGCCCCTCCCCTCTCTCCCCCTACTTCCCGACTCATAACCAAAACCAATAACCATATTCAAGCGTTTCTAAGATAAACCTTAGATTATGTCAACCGCTATCGATAGTATGTTCGAACGCCTCAGCGAGATTCCGCTATTCCGTGGCGCTTCGAAAGACCTCATGGAACGTACCGTGGGGATGGCAAAATTTCATTTCCTCAAATACGCTCCCGGACAGACAATAGTGTCGGCCGGCGAACCATGCACCCACGCGCGCTTCATCCTCGACGGAAGCGTGCGCATCTCCATTGTGAATGCCGACGAGAGATTCCGCATCGGGCAGACCCTCACCGGGCCCGACGTGATATCCCCCGACTTCCTCTTTGGCCACACCACCCTCTATCCGGGCACCGCAACAGCAATCGGCGCCGTGAACACTGTGCAGATTTCCAAAAACGACCTCACGAAATCCTGCAATCCGACACCATCTTCCTCTACAACATGCTCAACTACCTGTCGATGAACTCGCAAAAATGCATCGAAGGCATCCTGTCGCTCTCCGTAGGCAGCATTGAGGAACGGATAGCCCTGTGGGTCGTGGCCATGACACAGCCGACATCGTCAGAAGTGACACTAAGTTGCCGCCAGCGCGACCTCTACTCCGTGTTCGGCGTACAGCGCAGTTCTTTCATCGCCGCACTCGACCGCCTGCGTGCCCACGGCATCATCGACTACTCCTCCGGCGAGATCCGCGTGCTCGACCACCGCGCCATGCTCTCAGTAATGCGCCACGGCCTCGAATAGTATCCCGGGAATCAAAATAGTAGGAACACAATCCTCCGGATTGTGAGAAAAAAAACTCACAATCCGGAGGATTGTGTTCCTACATTATTGCCTCGATTTCTTTCACATATACTATATACGAAAAAACGGGACTCTGTCACAGAGTTCCGTTTTTGGGGTTTCCAATAGGTACAATTTCTAAGGTAAAAAAGATTGTTTTAGGTTTCTGATACAAAGGTCGGGGTATTTTTACACATAGCCAAATTATTTTATATGTTTTACGACATAATTTTTAAGTATGTTTTATAAACACATTCCAAAAATCAACCGTAACACAATAGCCATCAGTGCTTTACCCTTGAAAAAACTTCATTTTTACCAAATATTGCCAATTCTTAAAGATTGTTAAATGCTAACATTTTGCTAAAATTATCGCAAATCAAGCAGTTTGTGAGTCTGCAACGACAGGCTCCATCTTGGGTGCTGAAGAATGTATTCGACGGTCTCCCCGACATTCTTTCCCGAGCATGGCTGAAGCCTCATCTCCGAGGGACGAAGGGCCGCTACGGACGCGCCGGCAAACGCATCGGCAATAGCCTCGACGTCCTGTCCGGTGTACACAACCTTCAACTCGTCGACCCGGTCGATTCCCCACGGACGAGCCTTCGGCGAACACGTCACCCAGTCGATTTCAACAGGCACAGGATTCGACCCGTTGGTCTCAATTTGAAGATAATGGCCCCGCTCTTTCAACTTCTTGCATAATTCGCCGTCGAGCGACAGCGTCGGCTCACCGCCGGTGAACACAACATGCCGTGCCGGATATTTCTCCACCTCGGCCACAATCTCATCGGCGGTCATCGGCACCGACGCCGAAAAATCTGTGTCGCAAAACTCGCAGCGGCGGTTGCAGCCTGCAAAACGCACAAACACCGCCGGAGTGCCCGTAAATCGCCCCTCGCCTTGCAGCGAGTAAAATATCTCATTTACCGGATATGCCATGGCTATACTGTCTTAAAACGATAATGAAAAAATTCTACGTTAATTGCCGTCGATTAATCATTAATTATAATTAATCCAAAATTACAAGTATATCTGATTAAAAAGTTAATGTAATCACGGTGTAGGGACGCACGGCTCGTGCGTCCGCGTAGATATCATTAACACAATTAATTAATGTTGTTTTGCAACGGACGCACGAGCCGTGCGTCCCTACACTTAAAGTATTAACTTTCTTTTGTGACATACTTATATTAATCCAGATTAACGGATTATTCACGGCCATTAACGTTAAAAATCTCCGAAATTCAAGTAAATGCAACGTTTATGCCTATTCACACAACAGGGTTGCGGAAGTCGACGACACCACTTTTAGGCGCACAAGGTCGCCGGAGCGATAATCTCGGCGCGGGAACACACAAGCCTTATTCTGCGAAGTGCGGCCCACCATCTGCGCCGTCGAGCGTTTCGACACGCCCTCCACCAGGATTTCCACCTCGCGGCCTATCTCGCGGCGGTTCGACTCGGCAGAAAGTTCGTTCTGCAACGCAATCATACGGTTGAGGCGCTCAATCTTCACATCCTCCGGCACATTGTCGGGCATCGTCCGCGAAGCCAGCGTGCCCGGGCGTTCCGAGTATTTAAACATAAACGAAGCGTCGAATCCCACCTCGCGCATCAGCGAAAGCGTGTCGGCGAAATCCGCCTCCGTCTCCGAGTGGAAACCGGTGAACATATCGGTCGTTATGGCACAATCGGGCATTGCCGCGCGTATGGCCGCGATACGCCCCAGATACCACTCGCGCGTATACTTGCGGTTCATGGCTTTCAGCACCTTGTCCGAGCCCGACTGCACAGGCAGGTGGATATGGCGGCATATATTCGGGTGCGACACCATCACCTCGATAGTACGGTCCGACATATCCTTGGGGTGCGACGTGGTGAAGCGCACACGCATCTCAGGCGCGGCCTCTGCCACGGCGGCAAGCAAGTCGGGGAAATCCACCCCGTCGGCAGAATACGAGTTAACATTCTGGCCCAGCAGCGTCACCTCCTTGAAGCCCTTCGAGCGCAAGTCGGCCAACTCGGCGAGGATGCTCTCGGCCGGGCGCGAGCGTTCGCGTCCGCGAGTATAAGGCACAATGCAGTACGAGCAGAAATTATTGCACCCGCGCATTATCGAGATAAATCCCGATATACGGTTCGGCCCCAGGCGCAGCGGCATCACGTCGCGGTAAGTCTCCACCGTGCTCAGTTCCACATTGATAGCCTTCTCCCCGGCCTCGGCCGAGGCAAAAAGCGAGGGAAGGTCCATGTAACTGTCCGGCCCGGCCACAAGGTCAACGCCATGGTTGGCGATAAGATCATCTTTGGCACGCTCGGCCATGCAGCCAATCACGCCCACGATAAGCCTTCCGCCGCGCTTGCGCTTCAGCGAGGCAAGAAATTGCAGCCTGCCTACAATCTTCTGCTCAGCATTGTCGCGTATCGAGCAAGTGTTGAGCAGCACGGCGTCGGCCTTTTCAATATCATCGGTGAGTTCATATCCGGCCATGCCCATAATCGCGGCCACAACCTCCGTATCGGCCACATTCATCTGGCACCCGTACGTTTCTATATATATATGTCTCGACATTATTTCCTTAATTATTTTTATTTGTGCAAAAGTACATAAAAAATTCGGAATTTTTAACTACTTTTGCGATGCAATCCGTCGCAACACAAAGCCGAAAGCGGCTCGCCGACAGATTGCAGACATATCGAAATGGCGTTTACTAACGCTTTGTTCCTGACTTGCTGAAACTTCGCAAACTTCATCTAATCGTCAAAGGACATTGCAGCGGTGAATGCCTGCGGTTGGTGTATTTACGCCAAATAAACGTGTGCCCATACGAAAATATGTGCGCATGCTTATGGTTATGTATATACCCTCACG
>CANRZQ010000006.1 GCA_947644475.1 uncultured Muribaculaceae bacterium | reverse complement strand
GGTCGTCCTCGCGGCCCATCGTGGCCTTGTAGATGGTGGAGTTGCCGTCGCGCTCAGAGGCATAGTAGAGGCTCTTGGAGTCGCTGCCCCATGTGAGGTGACGCTCGGTGGCCGGAGTGGATGTAATCTGTTTTGTGGTCTTGTAGTCGACCGAGGTCACAAACACGTCGCCGCGCGAGGTGAAGGCTATCATCTTGCCGTCGGGCGACACTTCCATTTCTTCGGCGCGGCTCACCGACCGCTTGTAAGGCTCCTCGACAATATCGTCGACGATGTCGATGGCCACCTTCGCGGGCTTGCCTCCGTCGGCCATGGTGTAGATCTCGCCGTCGTAGGTGAAGCAGAGGGTGCCGTCGGCGGCGCGGGAGAGGAAGCGCACGGGGTGGGTCTTGAACGATGTCACGGCGCGGGCGTCGGCCGGATTGGCTATGGGAGCCGAGTACACGTTTATGCTCTTGCCGTCGCGTTCGCTCAGAAAGTAGAATTTGTCGCCGGCAGCCACCGGGTCGAGGTCCTCGCCGCCGCGGGCGGTGAGGTTCACATGCTTGCCTGTGGCGGGATCGTAGAGCCAGATGTCGCGTGTCACCGACGAGGTGTGGTGCTTGCGCCAGTTGTCCTCGAAGCCTTTCACGTCTTCATACACAAAACGCTTGCCGTCGGGCAGATACGACATGGCCGGCACCGGAGTGGCCAGCACCTGCGTCATTGCGCCGCCTGCCACAGGCACCTTGTAGAGTTCCGACATGCGTCCGCTCGGGAACATCGCGCTCTGCGCCGGGTCCTGAATCGAGGCCGAAAAAAGCACCGACTTGCCGTCGGGCGTGAAAGACACGGGCGTCTCTGTTGCGGAGTTGAACGTAAGGCGTTTAGCCTGTCCGCCGTCGGCCGGCATCACAAACACGTCGGCATTGCCGTGGCGGTCCGACGCGAAAGCAATGGTCTTGCTGTCGGGGCTCCACACGGGCTGCTCGTCGTAGGCCTCGTTGGTTGTCAGGCGCACGGCCTGTCCGCCCTTGGCAGAAACTTTCCATATGTCGCCCTTGTAGGCGAAGGCGATGGTGCGCCCGTCGGGCGAAATCGCCGCGTCGCGCATCCACAGCGGCGTCGACGCCATCATCACGGCAGGCACCGCTGCCGCAGCAAGCAAAAATATTCTTTTCATAGCAATGAATTATATTCGCAATAGATTTTAAGTGACAAATTTAAACAAAAAATCCCGAAAAAACACATTTTCAATATTTTTTCAGTTTAAACCAAATAAATATGTGTACTTTTGCACATATTAATTCTTTTTTACACAATGGCAACAGCATTAGACACAAAAGCGCGGAGAGATTTCCTCGTCCGCGTATCCTTCCAGCCTTTCTACGGACCGCTGATTTTTTGCGGCACATCACATTACGTCGGACTCCCCGTCTACGTCGCCCTGCTCATCACCTTTGGCTTCATGGCCGCGGCGTGGCTCTGCGCCGCATGGCTGCCCTCGTCGAGGAAACGTCCTAAAATCTCAATGACGGCCTATTACATCACCACCGTGCTCATGAACATAGCCTTCATCATCATAGCCTCCCTGTTCCTGCGTTCCGTCGCCCCCTACCTTGCGCTCCTCATAGCCACCCTCGCCCTCAACACCCTCCTCGTCGCCCTGCTCAAACACCCCGCCAACCAATAAACAGCGGTTTTTGCGGTTTTTTTGTTAAATTTGTTAATTTTAAGGGCGCGAAGTTGGCTATCTCGATTTTTAAGAGTAATTTTGCACCTTGGAATTGAACTGCAACCTTTTCAAGGCCGTTCTATCCCTGCAACCATCTGAATTATTAATCTTCAATAGATATGAACGTAACTTTTGACAAGACTTCCGATGTCACCGGCAAAATCATCGTTAACGTTGAGCCCGCCGACTACACCGAAACCGTAAAGAAAGAACTCAAAAAAATCGCCGCAACTCACGTAATCCCCGGCTTCCGCAAGGGCCACGTGCCCATGGACCAGCTTCGCCGCCGCTTCGGCAAGCAGGTGAAATCCGACGTGATCAACGACGTTGTTTACCGTGAAGTGGTAAAATATATCCAGGAAAACAAACTCGACATCCTCGGCCAGCCCCTTCCCCTCGACGTGAAGGAACTCACCGATGCCGACGAAGCATACACCTTCTCCTACGAAGTAGGCCTCGCCCCCAAACTCGACCTTGAAATCAACAAAGACATCACCTTCCCCTACTACACCATCGAGGTGTCCGACGAAATGCGCGCCGAGCAGGACAAGATGATGCGCGAACGCCTCGGCTCGCAGCAGCCCGGCGAAGAATTCGAAGACAAGGCTCTCGTTAAGGGCGTGATGATGGAACTCAACGCCGACGGCACTGTAAACGAGGCAGAGAACGCCATCCAGGTGCTCAACGCCATCGTAGGCCCCACATTCTTCAAGAACGCCGACGAGACTGCCAAATTCCAAGGCTGCAAGGTTGGCGACAAGGTTGTGTTCAACCCCTTCAACTCTTGCAACGGCAACGAGGCCGAACTCGCCTCCATGCTCAACATGGACAAGGCCGAGGCCGCAAATGTGAAGTCTGACTTCGAATTCGCCGTATCGGAAATCATCGTGCTCCGCCCCGCCGAACACACCCAGGAATTCTTCGACCAGGTATTCGGCGCCGACAAGGTGCACAACGAAGAGGAATACACCGCCGAACTCACCAAGATGATCGCCCACGCACTCGAAGGCAACTCCAACTCGCTCTTCGCCGCCGACGTGCGCAAGAACCTTCTCGAACGCTGCGCCAACGCCGCAATCCCCGTTGAGTTCCTCAAAAAATGGCTCATCTCCCGCAACGAAGGCCTCAACGCCGAAAACATCGACGAAGAATTCGAAAAGATGCGCGAAGGCCTCCTCTGGCAAATCATCAAAGGCCAGCTCATGGAGCAACTCGGCGTGAAAGTAACCGAAGAAGCCGTTCTCGCCAACGCCAAGTCCATCGCCTACAACCAGTTTGCACAGTACGGCATGACCAACCTCGGCGACGACGTGATCACCGAGCACGCCAAGCGCATCCTCGCCAACGAGGAATACCGCGAGCAGATTGTAGAGAACGTTGCCGAAAACCTCCTCTACGATGCAATCCGCAACGCATCCACCATCGACAACCAAAGTGTAAGCCTCGACCGCTTCAAAGAAATAGCCCAGGCTCAATAAGCCCGTGCTTCATATCAGCAAAAAACGTCCGCATCCCCCGGGGTTGCGGACGTTTTTTGCTATCGCCCTGCGGCTTTGAGATTGATTACAGGACGGATGAAATATTCCACATCGACAGTATCGCCGATTAGCCTCAAGATTTCGTCAGGAGCCTTGTAGGCCATCGGGCTTTCGTCGACAGTGCCGGCCCCCACCGACGTGGAGTAGACGCCGCGCATGGCCTCGCGGAATTCATCGAGGTTGACCAAAGCCTTGGCTTCAGCTCGGCTCATAAGACGGCCCGCCCCGTGAGGCGCCGAGCAATTCCAGTCGGCGTTGCCGCGGCCACGGCACACGATAAGGCCGTCGCGCATATTGAACGGAATCACCAGCCACCGGCCTTCGGGTGCGGCCACCGCCCCCTTGCGCAGCATCCGCATCGAGAAGTCGATATAATTATGAGTGGTGAATATCGTGTCTACCACCGCGCCACGGTTGCCGCTGTTAGCCCTTATCGCATCAAAGACAAGCCGCCCAATCACCAAATGGTTGAACTCGGCATAAGCCTGGGCCACGACCATGTCGGTGAGATAGCCGCGCATCGCCTCGCCGGTAAGGAAGCCATTGCTCACGCCGGGAAGCGCGCCGGCCTGCGCGTGCCAGTATTTCCACACCTTCTGGCCAAAGTTGCGCGAGCCGCAATGCACGGTGAAAGCGTAGCGGCCTTCGGGCGTGACGCCTATCTCCACAAAATGGTTGCCACCGCCCACAGTGCCAATCGAGTGATAGAACACATGCTCCGTCTGGCCGAGCCTCCGCAGCATGGCCGAGATGCCGCGCTCCGTCACATCGGCGGCATCCACCATGTCGGGCCACGCGGCCCGCGCCTCGCGGAGCCTCCGCTCGAGATGAGCATAAAACTCATCGGCCTGATACACCGACTTTTGGTGTATCGTCATGCCAAAGCACACGCTCTCGCGGATAGCGCGCTCGATGGCCGGAAAGCAGCCGGGGTCGACATCGAGGTCGGTTATCGACGTCGACACCGAGCAGCCGATGTCGCCGCCCACATGGTCGGGATTCACCCTGTCGTCAAACCCCGCGGTAAAGCCCACCACAATATCATTGCCGGCATGCACATCGGGCATGATGCGTATCTTCGCCCCCTCAAACATCGGATGCTCCAGAAAGCGGTAAACCATCGAAAGAGCCTCCGGCTCAATATTATCAGTAAAAATCTTGCAATCCTTGCAATATCGTCCTTTAAGTTCAAGCATAGCCGGTTCGTTTTTTTATGAGGGTGTGTCAAAAAAAAGATGTTTATGCCGAGATTGCAGGGACGCACGGCTCGTACGTCCCTGCTGTTTTGTATTTTGACACACCATCCTACACCCTTACTGAATCAGTAAACGCAATTTTCGTTCTTATTATTGCCAAAAATATTAAATTTTGCGCAAATAATTTGCATTTTAAAAATCAATATTATATCTTTGCAAATATAAAACTTTTATTAAAATCTATCTATTATGACAACACAACCTATAGTCAAGCCCGAATGGCTCGAAATCATCTCCTGCTGCTCCGCAAAAGTGCAAAACGACCTTATCCGCGCCATAGTGGCGTGGCAGGCCGACGCCACCGTGCCCGACTTCCGCGGCGCCAAGAAAGCCATCTTCCTGATCATGGTGCGCGACCTCGACCCCACGGCCGCCGCCCACCTCGCCGCCATCAAACCGTCCAAGCGCGAAAAGCCGGCACAATCGACAAAACCGACAGAACCGACAACAGAAACCGAATCGCCCGCCCCCCAACCCGAGCCTCAATCCGAAGCCCAACCCGAACAAGAATCCCAGCCAAGCCCTGCGCCCGACATCGTGCACAAGCGCAAAAACTCGCCGCGATATTTCTGCGGCCGCCCCCTCTACTAAAAAAAGAATTTTTTTAATACATAATTTGTTCCGTTAAAAAAATATACGTACATTTGCGTGCGCAGACCGCATCACGCAGAGTGCCTAATGGCAAAGGCGAAAGCCTACACCGGTCGGGGACATGCGGGGGCGGGGCTGCAATGACATATGAAAAGGCGTTTACTCGACGCTCTTTCTTGACTGCTTGAAATCTGGAAAATTTCTTTGGTAAAGTCAAGAATGCAGCAAACGGTAGATGACTTATGTGGATATGTATATTCCGTCTGCACCTACGCGTGAGCGTGGGGCAATGGCAGCATATATCATATTCTGCGTGAGGCTTCTGCAAGTTTGCTCGTTCAACTTTACCGGGCAATCCAGAGCCTCAAGCAGTGGAACGGGCAACAAGTGCGGCTCTCACGCTTTTTTCTTTAAAAAACAATCATTTGCCAACGAGGAGAGTCCGGCGGTATTATACTCACAGCCTTTACAGTCTTATACCATCCGCCTGTATGATTCAAAACATCCTCTCATACTCTATTGGAATGCTCTTTTTGGGCATTTTGATCGCTATTGCCTTTCTGGCACTTTTTGTGTTTCTGATTAAGGGGTGGTACAGGGATGCTTTTTTCAAACCTGCCTCATATATAATAATGGGTGTCCTCGGCCTCGTTCTCATTTATAACTGTACTATAATTTGCGGCGCATTTGCCATAAAATCGCATATAGGAGCGTTTGAGACTATGATTTCGGAGATAATTGCAGAAAATATTCCGGACGCCGATGCAATTGCCGACCAAGCCGTGTCCAACGAGATAATACAAGATGCCATAGAACGGCATCCTATCTTGAAATACTATATAGATTCAGCCGATTTCACCGGATGGAAAATTTCGCTGCTGCCACACGCGATGGCCGGTACCATAAGGGATTACCTCAACAATGTGATTTTGAAAAAATGCCTATGGACATTAGGGCTCACCTTATTGGCGGCGATACTGACGATAAAGAGCGTCGGACGCGGCCAATCCGACAACCGGATCACACGCCGCCCCATACCCATGCGCAGAGACAGCGGCACACGGATATCCGGACGCTCACGACGCTATAACAGAAGATAGATAAATATTCAAAACATATACATAACAACGAATTATGAGCAACACAGTAAGCGTAACGGGGAACCACATTCTTGTGGGCCTTGGAGGCACGGGAGGCAAAATCCTGCGTGCGTTCAAGATGCGCATGTTTGAGGAGTTCCCCTCCGAAGAAGCCCGCAATAAACAACCAGTGTCGATACTCTATGTCGACTCCACCGACGAGATGATGCCCATAGACGGGCATCCTCGCGCCGATTTCAAGGTGATGGGACAGGACGCCTCGTTCAAGAACAACGAGTTCCTCAACATCAAGGCCGTGGATGTGAATTACATTCTCGAGCATATCGACAACTACCCCACGCTGAAAGGCATAGCCGACAACGCCGCCGCCGTAAAGACCGCGATCGGGGCTCTGGGAGAGGCCGCCGGCCAAAAGCGCCGCGCAGGACGTCTGCTTTTCGCAGCCAATGCATCCGGATATGTCAACAGCCTAAAAAATGCTTATGCACGCGCCGTCGAGGTCTCAGGCAATGCCGCAAGAACCACTTTCTATATATTCGCCGGCTTATGCGGAGGCACCGGCTCGGGGTCTATAATCGACGCCATTGTGCTTACGCGCAAGACTTATCCAAATGCCAAGATACTGGTGTACGCCATGATTCCCGAAATGGATCTGCCCAAGCACGACATAGACCAGGGCCGCTACTATCCTAACGGATACGCGGCTCTTAACGAACTGAACGCCCTGCAATCGGGACGCTGGAGCCCGTGGGATGTGAAAGACGGCGGCGAAGCCTGCTATTACAGCGACAGGATCCATGGCGTGGCCAACGGCCTTACCGTGTACAGCAACATGAACGAGAACGGAATCATGCTGAACTCGTTTACGGAATTGCCCAAGATTGTAAGCGACCTGGTGTTCGCCCGCATTTTCTGCATAAACACAGAAGACCATGAGGCCGAAAGCATAATCCACGCCTTCAACTACGAGAACATGGACAATTTCGAGGTTGAATACGACGAGACAGCAGACGCTGGCCCGGACGGATGCGTCCCCGTGGCCCGCACCAAGAAGGTGAACTCCTTCGGAATAAAGCGCGTGATATATCCCGAGCTGCGGATACTCAAGCATATCACCTACACCCTCGGCGAGGCCGTGCTCTACCAGTTCAAATACAACAACTGGCGCGAGAATCAAGGATATGTCAACGAGGAACGCAACAAGGACTACCGCCGCGAATATCTCTCCGAGGAAAACCAGCAAGCCTGGATGCTCGATATGGCCCACCTCACGCTCGACAAGAAAATACTTGAATCGGACACAGACTACCCCACATTCGACGACTACTGGCACGACAAGGCCGTAGGCTATGCCGAACAAGCCAAGGAAACCGACAATCCACTTAACGAGCTCGACAATATCTTAGCCGACTTTTTCGCCAAGCATTTCCGCGAGGATGGCGTCGAGGCTTTCTATACATCAAAAGAACGCGCGATTCCCGAAATGGCGAGGGAGGTGCGCCGCAAGATAGAGCTCGGCCTCTTCGAGGAATGGAAACTCGGAGATGTGTCGATTGTCGAACTTCAGAAGGTGTCGAAACTGCTTATCGAACGAATGGGAGAGATACGCACCGAAATCGAGACCGAAATCAAGAAAGAGAAAGATAACTACAAGGCCATCGACAAAGACCGCAGCGGCAATGTAGAGGAATGGAGCCGCCTCGGCATCCTTCATCGCATGGTTGGAGCCGGCGCACGCCGCTTTGCCGAGCACCAGAATATCCTTGCCGAATATTACATCTCCAAGACACACCTTGTCGCTCTTGAATTCGCAAAAAAACTCGCCGCAAGAATATTTGTGGAAATAAGCAAGCTCGATGAAGACATCTCCGCCTTCGCAAAAAAAATATCCGACGCCATAGAAGAGACCGAGAAACTGGTCACAGCCCAGCGCAAGGTAAACAAAGGTCTCGAAGATTTGCGAGGGGCAATAATCGAGGTGAGCGAGGAAAAGGCCATGGCCGACTTTGAGACTGACGTAAAAATCGACAAAATCGACATGCCCAACATAGCACTCCAACTCCGCGAGGAGATTCTGCCCAAAGGCGAGTTCGTGAACTTCGGCAGACTATCCGGCCAAATCGACATCGACCACATCACCGATGCCTTCGACATTAAGCTATCCGAAATTGTCCGCACCAAGCACAGCGAGAAAGCCGACGCCGAGAAAAAAGTGCTCGGCCTGAACATACTCACCCAACTCCGCCAGCAACTCGCCACCGACGAGGACATCAACGTTTTCGCGCACAAGATTGTAAAGCAGAGCGGCGTATTCCTCATCCGTAACACCGACCAGGTAAATCTTCACCTGCGCAACAACGAGGGCGACCTCGCCCCCACAAATCCCGCCAGCATAAACAAAAAGGCCATCCTGGTGTCGATACCCTCGCCCGAAGGCAACGAAGCCTTGGTTCGTTTCGCGGCCAAACTCGAAAAAGCGTTCAGGGATGCTATAGGACAGGATAATGCGACGACTTCAATTTCCGTAAGCACTTCCAGTCCGCGCAAGGACGAACTCTCGGTGATTTCTTTCAGTTATTGCTATCCGCTGCGCTGCGCCGAATGGCTGGGAGAATATCGCCGACGCTACGAGAAGTTTCTAAACACGAGCAACAAGAATACCGACCGGAGCAACAGCATCCTCCTCCACAGCGAGACAGACGGCTCGTACTGTCCGCCGCTGTTCGCCGTGGAAAAAAGCAAAAGCGCCCCGGCAGCAGTGCCGCCGCCAATGCCCGGAGCAGTGCCTCCTCCTATGGCCGCCGAACCGGAAATAAGCCTCCACATAGCCGTAAACGGCCAACAATACGGACCATTTAACCGCGAGCAATGCCGGGAGATGGTGAAGACTCGTCAACTCACGCCACAGTCGACCGTGTGGAAGCAAGGCCTTCCGGCATGGACTCAGGCCGAACAAGTAGAGGCACTCAAACCGCTTTTCGCGCCACAGACACCGCCGGAAATGCCTCCGATGCCGCTGTCGATGCCACCGGCCTTATAACTTCCAATCATAAATAATAGTAAAACCAGAGAAATATGTCTACCGGTAAATCGGAACATCTAAGATTCAGGTACGGAATATGTCTTAATGACTCGTGCCAGAAATGCAAGTCGAAAGAAGTACAGCAGATAGCGGCGCGCAAAGATTTCGTGTGCTCCGAATGTCAGAAACAACTTCGTGAATGTCCTCCTCCCAAGACATTCATGCAGAAATACGGAAAATTAGTCATAGCCGCAGGAGTTGTCGTTGCGATAGCGGCTGTAATCGCGCTGATTAAATTATTGCCCGCGGCAGAAAAAGACGCGCCCAAGCCAGAGCCCATCGAACAAGTGACAAAAACACCGACGCCCCCTGCCGCCGAGCCGGCGACGGCCGAACCGGCAAAAGAACCCGTGGAGACCAACGAGCCTGCCCAGGAGAAAGAGCCTGCAAAAGAGCCCGTGGAAACAAAGGGACTCGACAAACAGGAGCCCGCGCCAAAGCCGAAAGCGGCAATATCAGTACCTTTCGGCACATATAGCGGCCCGGCCAATGGCCTCGACGGTGAGATAAAGGTTACCAGTGCTTACTCGCTCGACCTGCGCAACGCCTCCGGCGAACGGCTCGACCTTCAGCCCGGCGACATGATAACAAAGACAAAGTTCAAAAACGGCGAACTTGTGAGCGGATACTGGAAAAGAGGTACCCGGGGCCGTAGTTTCCACCGCTAATCCATCCGAAATGCACAAGACAATCTCAGTCAAAACAATCATGCTCTCAATTCTCCTGCTTTGCGGGGGAATTGAAAGCGATTGCTTTGGCCTGACCTTCCGGTCGGACAAGATTGAGGCTCTGGCAAAAGCGGCGGCAGTCGATTTGTCGGGACGTGACAGTTCGTTCTGCACAATACGAAACGGCCGTGAAATTACGGTAAGAATCGCTAATGGAGAGGTGGAACATATTGGCTACCGGCTGTTTCCCCATGGCCTGCGGGATGTGGCCGTGAATGAAGCCATCGCAGATTTTGCCGAACGCTATTGGATGGAATTGTCAATGCCGGCCGACCGTAAAAAATCCGTGTCGCAAAAAATGATTGAAGACAGGTTTGCATTTGTCGCAGGAGGCATTGCCTCGGTGGACAGGATTCAAAAAAATTACGGATGTGACTTTTCGTGCAACGTATCCGAAACCTTGGTCACGATGACATGGGGCGACAATTCCGGGCCTTTTTGCAAAATACAGTTTCCCGTAAACCATGAACTGATTCTTGGCCGTGCGATGCGCGAGAACGACCGCCGGTTACCTGCCGAAATCTTGCTCGCCAGCACCGATGTGGAACATGGCTTTGCCGACAGCACCCACTTCATGTCCGACCCCGACACGCTATCCTCGATATATATATGCAAATCGGGGACATATCTTGACTGCGAACTGCGTTCCGACAGATATTTCAAAAACGGACAGGACACCCCGGTGTTTGACCCCGAATTTCCCGCAGAAAGCGTCTCTAACCTCTTTACCGATTACGACATCGAAGCCTCAAAAAATATCGCGTTGGCAATAAGCCAGCAAATTTATGGACTGAAAGAGCAGAAAATCGACACGACAGTAGGGCAGTTTGTGGCTTATTGCATGCAAAACGGATGCACGCCATATGTCGGCATCATAGACCTTGACTGCAACGGCCGCGCCGACTTGCTTGTGATAATGCGAAATTGGGAAATAGGCTACAACCATGTGCTAAGAGTGTCGATGCCGGTCGAAAGCATATCGGCAGGCTGCGGGAAAGCGACGGCACGCCTCAATGCTTTTGTTCCATCCTCCAACATAAAGAATCTTTTTAACGACGAAAAACTGAATTAATGATACGATCATTGACAATGCTCCTGATCCTGTTTTCGGCTCTTTTCACTTATGCAGAAAATGTGAAATCTTTTTCCAAGCAGATGAATGAGTTGAAAAGAAGCGGAGACTATGTATATGCCGAGGCTTCCGCTCCTTCTGAAAGCGATGCCAAAAGCGCATGCGACGCCCTGATTAAGATTGAGGTGTCGAAATATCTCGCCTCGCAAAACGCCGATGCCGGAAATGAGATAGTAAAGAACATAAGCAACTACAACCGAAAGTATCTCGTACAGCCCCGCGGCGACATGACAAGAGTGTTTGGATACATAGCAAAAAGAGAGATTGCAGCAGCCGGAAGCATTACACCGTCCACCCGTCAGCAACCTACGGAAGAAACAGCCGTAAAGCAAGAACCGGCAAAAGAGGAAGAACCTGTGCCGGAAGAAAATATCACGGAAGAAGAGGAAATGGAAGCAGAAGGCTGCCTGGAAGCAGGAGAAGAAGATGCCGCTGCGGAAGCCGCTTCTGCCAAAACTCCTGCCGAGACACCCGTCGATACATTTACCGAAACAGTGTCGGCAAGCAGAAACGGACTCAACACCGCCGGACTGAATCTTGCAAAATGGCAGGCAGAGATGCTTCAGAATGTGGTCGCCGCCCACGATATGGCGACTGCCCGGAAGATACTCAACAGATATAAAAGCCAGAACCGCGTGAAACGTATCGGCGACAACAATATGGCAAATCCGCGTCCGGCCGACACTTACTATCTTATTTTCTCCGGAGCCGGAGGCCCTAAGGCTCTTCTGGCACCCTCACCCGGCAAAGAGCACACCGATATGCTGTCGGGAAGCACGTCGACACTCGACAGCTATGCAGGAGCGCAATATCTATGGTTTCAAATTTCAAAATGAATTAAATGTTTACAATAAAGAGAATCACATCGGTATTACTGACTGCATTAGTAATCCTTCCGGCTCTGGCCCAAGGAAATGTAGTCATTGAATTTGATACAAGCGACGGCATAGACCCGGCTGTGCCTGTAAAAAGGATGGAACGCAACATTTCCAACCTGCTCACTGCCATGAACCGTGCGGCAAGCGAGCGGTCGAGCACAATCGACTTCTCCGGAATCGAAATATCGGAAGACGCCTCTTACAGCCTTTTGATGACGTGGGAGAATGTACGGATGCACACATTCGACGACGACATAATTCAAAAATGCATCAGTCTGGGAAGCGCCCCCAACGTGCGCGGATACGAAGTGATGGGCATCGGCGTGGAAATGCTGCCGGTGAACCCGGACGATTACAAAGAAGCCGCCAACCAAGAGATTACGCTTACCATGGACCCGCAAGGCCACATTTCCGACTTCGTAATATCTATGGGCAAGCACCAGGTTGCGGCCATGATGAAAGGCGCCAAGACTCTGGAAGACATTGACAAACGTCAGCAGATTCTCCACTTTGTGGAGCAATTCCGCACGGCTTATTGCGAGAAAGACAAAAAATTCCTCGAGGATATTTTCAGCGACGATGCCCTAATTATCACCGGACGTGTGCGTACACGCGGTTCGTTGGAGACAGGAATCTCGTCGGTGGTGGAATACACCAGGCAGTCGAAACGAGAATATCTCAACCGCCTGTTCCAAAAATTCGACAAACCCAACACCTACATCAATGTAAAATTCGACGACATAGAGGTTGAGCGCAATCCGATAAACCCCGACATCTATGGAGTGACTGTACGCCAGGAATGGTACTCGACCGGATACAGCGACGTGGGCACCGTGTTCCTTCTTTGGGATTTCACCAATAAGGATAAGCCCAAAATCTACGTGCGCACCTGGCAGCCCAACGAAGACACCCATCGTTTCCGCACCACAGAATTTGACTTATAATTTTAAAGTTCGCGCATGAAACGTAATTTTTTGATTATTTTGCTTTTGCTTGCCGGATGCTTCATATCACAGGCGCAACTTAGAGTGGCAGTGCAATGTGCCGTAAAAGACGGCGACCTCACTGCCTATCGCATGAACGACAGGCAGCCAATCGTGATCGATGGCGATACAATTCCGTTTGCCATTGTTAGAGTCGGGCTTGCCGAACCCAATGTGGTGTTCGACAGCAAATGGGTCCTTAAACAGGAAAATACGGATAATGAGTACTGGGTGTACTTAATGGAGGGCGTTAAGTCGGTGACTATAAAGACAAAACGCTTTGCCCCGCTACACTATAAATTTCCCGAGCCTTTGAAAGCAAGGAACGTGTACACGATGACAATACTCAAACCCGACAGTGAGAAATACATGGGCACGCTTTATATACACAGCAACGTGCACGATGCAGATGTATATGTCGACGACACGAAGATAAGTGACGGCACGCCGGCCATATATACCGGCGAAAGCGGCATGCACACGGTTGAACTCCGTGCCGACGGCTTCGACCCGCAGACCCGCAAGGTTGACGTGCTGATGAGCAAGACGCGCGATATCACGATCAATCTTTTCTCTACCGGGTCGCTCTCGGTGGGAGGCATAAGTTACGGCATGGTGCCGATTGGCGCCTCGTCGTATATAATGGGAAGCACGCTGAACTATTACTCTACCCCGCCTCACAATGTGAGCCTGCGCCCGTTTTCGGCCGGAAGCACCTTGGTGAGCGTGGATTTATGGAAAGCCGTGATGGGGGAAGCCGACCCGAAAATCGAGGGAAGCAACGGCGAGGTGGTGAATGTGAGCTATGACGAAGTGATGGATTTCATAGCCGCCCTCAACAGCAAGACCGGCCATGAGTTTCGCCTTCCCACCGAAGCCGAATGGGAGTATCTTGCACGAAATGCCTCGGGCCTTGGCATATCCGACATACAATCGCGCATGGAGTGGTGCTCCGATTGGTTTGGGAGATACAATATAAGCGATACCACCAATCCGCAAGGCGCGGAAAGCGGACATCTGCGCAGCGTAAGAGGTGGTGCAGAGTATACCGATTCAGACCCCGTCTACAAAGATGTATCTTTCCGTTGGAGAAAAATGCCGGACAAAAGTTCTCCTTACATATCATTCCGGCTTGTACAAGATCGATAGACCAATTAATCAATATCATTTATGAAGAAAATCATCATCGCCACATTTTGCGCCATCTTCTTTGCTTTCACGGCAGCAGCCGAAGCAAGCAAGGTGTATGTAAACCCGCTTAAGAATTCGGCCAACGCCAATTCCGTAATCGCCAAACGCCTCTACAAAAAGGCGCTTCTCGGCCTCACAAAGGCCAAGACCATATCTATCGTATCCGGCGACGCCAATCTTGCTCCCGGTTCGGACGATGCCATGAACTATGATTATATCATGACCATCGACCTTTCAGACGCAACAATTTCAGAAGCCAACTCAATCGGCAACCTGCTCGGAACCCTCGGCAATTCCAAGAAAGACCCCGATTGGGAAGGGAAACTCACCACCAACATCTTCATTGTCAATGCTAAGACCGGCACAGAGGTGTTCAAGGTAACACTGGCCCCGAGGGCCAACAACAAGGACAAAAACACAGCCTTGTTCAACGCCACAAAAAATTTCGACTACGATATGACCGACATGACCGACGATGCCTTCCGCATAAGCGGCGAGATTGTCGAGGCCACCGAAGTTGACAAGAAAAACGCTGTAAAGAAAGTGCGCATACAGGTTGGCTCAAAAGATGGCGCGCGCAAAGGGCAGGCTTTTGAGGTGTACAATGTTGCAGGCACCGCCATGGAGAGCCTCGGGGCCGCAAAATGCGAGCAGGTGCTCAGCGCCGATGAGAGCATCCTTTCTTTCGCCGGCAAAAAGGGCGCGGACAAAAGGCTCTCGGAACTGATTCAGAACAACGACGGCTCATATACTATCGAGGCTGTGTCGCGCTCGAAAAACAGTTTCGTGCACAGCAACTTCCAGGGCATCGACAAAATGTTTGCCAAAGAAGGACGTCCGGACTATTTGGACCCGTTTGGCCGTACATCAAAGCCAAAGGTGGCTTTCCTTGCTGTTGAAATCAACGACAATGCCTTTTCATCGCAGAAAAACAATTTCCAGCAGGCAGTGCTTAAAGGCCTAACGAATGTACCGAGCATCGAACTCGTTGCGACAATATACCCTAACGTCGAGGCAGCCCGCAATGCCGGAATCGACGGTCTTGTCGACATCTCGGTTGACAAAGTAACCAAATCCACCAGCAATACATCCGACGGCAAGACTCAATACCAGACAGAAATCCTTTACACCGTGGCCGGAATCGATGTAGCCAACAATAAATGGATCGACATGAAATCGTTCAGCGGTCTTGGCACAAGCACCGATGGGAGCGCCAAAGCCGATGCCGATGCCCTCACGCTCATGGACAACCGCGTACAGAAATTTTGCGAAGACCTGTTCCCGATTGCAGCCATGATTGTAAGCCCTGAAGAAGTGAAAAAAGACGAGGTGAAGAAAGTGCGCATTAATGTCGGCACAGACATGGGCGTAAAAAAAGGCATGGCCTTCGATATCTACGAGCAGCGCAAGGAAGGCGGAGCCGAAGCCCGTTTCCTCCTTGGCGAAGGCAAGGCTGAAAAAAATGACCTTGAAGCCAATTCCGCTATCCTCAAAGTGAAAGGCAAAAACGACGGACACAAAAAACTCTATCAACTTTTGCAAAATGCCGACGAGAACACAGAGATTGTCCTTATCTCCAAGGCAAGTTACAGTATTCTTGACAGGGGTACAGACGTCTTAACCCGCGATAAATAGACCTAAGAGATGCGACTGCTCATATCTTTAATCCTGTCATGCCTGGCATGGATGGCATCAGCGCAGAAGCCCGACGTCACCTATCTGGAACGTAGCGGCAACAATGGGACCACACGAGTGTTCTCTGTAACAACGCCGGTCAACGATAGGGAAATATCTACAGCGGAGGGCAAAGCCAAATTAAAGCCGAAAGAGCAGGCGTGCCGGGAAGTGCTCAACGCAATACTCTTCGAAGGCGTCGACTGCTACAACCAAGGACTGCCGCTTGTGGCTGATAAAAACGACGCTTTCGCCCGCTCGCTCGTCAATCCTAAGACCAAGACCTTTATGTCATATTGTAAGGATGTGACTCTTGAAAACTCTAAGAAGAATAAACAGGCATACCATTTCATTATAGAAGTGAATCACTTCAACTTGCTGCGTCTGTTAAAGATGCGAGGGTCTCGAGAAGCCCCTTATGAAGAATAGCCATTCAGAGTTAAGAATACGCGGGAAGCAAACGCCACACAAAAATGCGTTTGCTTCTTGTTTTTTTATAATTATTATAGAAAAAAGTTTTGGAAAAAGTTGGGGAGGGACGGGGGGCTTTGGATTTTTTTTCGTAACTTTGCAACCTAAAATCCCAAGACGTACCCAAAACGATGGAAGAAGCAAAGAAAATTTCCACTGCACTGATTTCCGTTTTCCATAAGGACGGACTCGACCAAATTCTTAAAATGCTTGATGAGCAGGGCGTTAAGTTCCTCTCGACAGGCGGTACCCGCGCCTTTATCGAATCTCTCGGCTATGAATGTGAAGCCGTGGAGGACCTTACCGGCTATCCCTCTATCCTCGGCGGCCGTGTAAAGACGCTGCACCCGAAGGTGTTCGGCGGCATCCTCAACCGCCGCGACAATGAATCTGACCAAAAAGAGACTTTCTCTTACCAAATACCGTCGATCGACCTCGTGATCGTCGACCTCTATCCTTTCTCCGCCACTGTGGCTTCCGGCGCCTCGGATGCCGATATCATCGAGAAAATCGACATCGGCGGCATCTCGCTTATCCGCGCCGCAGCCAAGAATTACAACGATGTGATTATCGTGGCTTCCAAGAAGCAGTATAAGCCGCTGGCCGACTTGCTCGCCGAGCAGGGTGCGAAATCGACCCTGGCCCAGCGCCGCTGGTTTGCCAAGGAGGCGTTTGCCGTGTCGAGCGAATACGACAGCTGCATCTTCAACTATTTCGACAGCAAGGAGGAGCAGCCTTCGGCCCTGCGCATCGCCATCGACGGCGCAAAGCCTATGCGCTACGGCGAGAATCCTCACCAGAAGGGCGAGTTCTTCGGCGACTTCGGCGCTCTTTTCGACCAGTTGCACGGCAAGGAGATTTCTTACAATAACTTGCTCGACATCGACGCCGCATGCGGCCTCATCGCCGAGTTCACCGACCCGACGTTTGCCATCCTCAAGCATAACAATGCCTGTGGCCTGGCCTCGCGCGACTCCCTGGTGGAAGCGTGGAAAGACGCCCTGGCCGGCGACCCCGTGTCGGCTTTCGGAGGCATACTCGTAACCAACCGCGAGATTGACGCCGCCACTGCCGAGGAGATGAACAAGATTTTCTTCGAGGTGTGCATCGCTCCGGCCTACACAGCCGAGGCTCTCGATGTGCTCAAACAGAAGAAGAACCGCATAATCCTGGTGCAGAAAGCCGCTGTGGACACCACCAAGTCGTTCCGCTCGATTCTCAACGGCGCGCTCGTACAGGACCGCGACCTTAAAACAGAGACACGCGACGACCTGCGCTGCGTCACCACAGCCCCCATCACCGAAGCCCAGGCCGAGGACCTGCTTTTCGCCAACAAGATTGTGAAGCACTCGAAGAGCAACTCTATCGTGCTTGCCAAGAACCGTCAGCTCTGCGCCTCGGGCGTGGGCCAGACATCGCGTGTCGACGCCCTGAAACAGGCCATTGAGAAAGCGCGCTCGTTTGGCTTCGACCTCAACGGCGCCGTCATGGCCTCCGACGCGTTCTTCCCCTTCGCCGACTGTGTGCAGATTGCCCACGAGGCCGGCATTGCCTCGACAATCCACCCCGGAGGCTCAATCAAGGACAACGATTCGGTCGAATACTGCAATGCCAACGGCATGTCGATGGCCATGACCGGCTTCCGCCACTTCCGTCATTAATCTCTCACTCTATAATTTAATTATGCGCCTTTTTTCATTTACAAAGGAAATTGCCATAGACTTGGGCACGGCCAACACCGTGATAATCCATAACGACAAGATCGTTATCGACGAACCCTCGATCGTGGCTCTCGACAAAGCCACCGACAAACTCATAGCCGTAGGCAAGGAAGCCCAGCAGATGCAGGGCAAGGAAAACGAGAAAATCCGCACCGTGCGCCCCCTGCGCAAGCGTGTGCGAGCCGACTTCCACTCCGCCGACCTCAAGATCCGCGGCCTTGTGAAGAAAGCCTCGACAAAAAACAACTGGTTCTCGCCCTCGCTGCGCATGGTGGTGGGCATACCCTCGGGCTCGACCGAGGTTGAGATTCGCGCCGTGCGCGACTCGTCGGAGCATGCCGGCGGCCGCGACGTGTACATGATCTACGAGCCTATGGCCGCGGCCCTCGGCATCGGCCTCGACGTTACGGCTCCCGAAGGCAACATGATTGTCGACATAGGCGGCGGCACCACTGAAATCGCCGTAATCTCGCTGGGCGGCATCGTGTCGAACAAGAGCATCCAGATTGCCGGCGACGACCTCACAGCCGACATCAAGGACCACATGCGCCGCACCCACAACGTGAAGGTGGGCGAGCGCACCGCCGAACTGATTAAGATGAATGTAGGCTCGGCCCTTACCGAACTCGAGAATCCGCCGGAAGACTACATTGTGCACGGCCCCAACCAGATGACGGCCATGCCTATGGAAGTGCCCGTATCCTACCAGGAGATAAGCCACTGCATCGAGAAATCCATCTCGAAAATCGAGACTGCCGTGCTCTCGGCATTGGAGCAGACTCCTCCCGAACTCTACGCCGACATTGTGCACAACGGCATCTACCTCGCCGGCGGCGGCGCAATGCTCCGGGGCCTCGACAAACGCCTCACCGACAAAATCGGCATCCAGTTCCACATCGCCGAGGACCCGCTCCTGGCTGTGGCCCGCGGAACAGGAGTGGCTCTCAAAAACATCGACAAATTCTCGTTCCTCATCCGATAAATTAAATTCGATTTAGCCCGGCATCGGGCTAAATCGTTTTCTTCGATATGCACGAACTGTTCTCATTTTTCATACGATGGAGCAAATGGTTCGTCTTCGTGTTTTTCGTGGCATTGAGTTGCGCCCTGCTTTTCTCCGGAAATCCCTACCAGCACCATGTGTATCTCACGTCGGCCAACTCGGTGGCATCCGGAATTTACAATATGCGCAACAGCGTGGCATCCTATTTCGACCTGCGCGAAATCAACGAGGACCTGAACCTGCGTAACGCCGCCCTTGAATCGGAGGTGCTTGCCCTGCGCGAGCAAATCCGCGAGGCCGACGCGCGTATCCAATCCGACACCATGCACCTGCCGGGCGTGCTCGCGCAATACAATTTCGTGGTGGCGCACGTGATAAGCAATTCCATAGCGCGCGCCCATAATTACATTACCATCAACAAGGGCTCCGACGACGGCATCGCTCCGGAGATGGGTGTAATCGACCGCAACGGCGTGGTGGGCATCGTGAATGTGACCGGCCCTCATTCGGCACGCATCATCTCGCTGCTCAACCCTCACTTCAAACTGTCGTGCAAGATAAAGGGCAGCGAGCATTTCGGCTCGCTCGTGTGGGACGGCAACGACCCAACGGTGGCCCTGCTCGAGGAGTTGCCGCGACACACCGTGTTCGCTCCCGGCGACACGATTGTCACATCGGGCTACTCGGCAGTGTTTCCCGAAGGCATCCCCGTGGGCTATGTCATGGAAGACCAGCGGCGCCACGACGAGAACTTCTTCACCTTGCGCGTGCGCCTGAGCACGGATTTCACCACCCTGTCGAACGTGCAGGTGGTGGTAGACTCGCTCCGTGCCGAGCATATCGCCCTCCAAGCCTACGACACCGACAAGCAATGACGAATGACTAACTTTTTCATAGGATTCATAGGCTGCCTGTGATGCCTAAGCCTCCTAAAATCTTCCCCAACTCCCCAAATTATACCTCAAGCATAAATGCCCGTCATATCCTTCATATTAAAGGCCTTGGTGATTATCCTGGCACAGGTGGTGATATTCAACAACATTGTGTTGCTGAATGTGGCCGTGCCTTTTGTGTTTATCTACATAATCATGGCCATGCCTGTGACATGGAGCACCAACGTATCGGTGGCCGCGGGATTTCTTATCGGACTTGCCATCGACATTTGCTCCGACACTCCCGGGGTGAACGCTCTTGCCTGCACAGTGCTGGCTTTCGCGCGCAAGCCGATATTCCACCTTTATGTGCAACGCGACGAGGATTTGACGGGGCTTCCTCCGAGCGTGCGCACTCTCGGCGTGCCGGTGTTCATGAAATATGCCTTGACCATGACGCTTGCCTACTGCATGATGGTGTTCACAATCGACGCTTTCGCCATATTCAGTTTCTGGCGGATGCTGTCGCAGATAGTATGCTCCACGGCGTTCACATTCGTGATTATATATGCCCTCGACGCCATATTCTCGTCGAAAAGAAAGTAAATGACGAACTTCTCAAGCCGGAGGCCTGACTTCCCAACTACCCAACTCCCCAACTTCCAAACATCCCAACTACCCAACTTCCCTGCCCTCTCCAATGCGAAAAGACTATAAACTCGAAAAACGGAAATATGTAATCGGAGGATTCCTGATTGCTGTGGCCTTGATTTTCGGGATAAAACTGTTCACGTTGCAGATTGCCGACTCGAAATATAAGAAATCGGCCGACACCAACGCTTTCCTGCGCAAGACCGTGTATCCGTCACGCGGGCTGATGTACGACCGCAACGGCGAACTTGTCGTGTTCAACCAGCCGGCCTACGATGTGATGCTCATAAAGCGCGACATGCGCGAGTTTGACACAATCGATTTCTGCAACACCCTGAAAATCACCAAAGAGCAGTTCGACAAGCGTTTTCACGACATGCTGAACTCCACGGGGTATTCGTCGTACACGCCCCAACGGTTTCTGTCGCATCTCTCGGCCGAGGACTATGGCCGCCTGCAAGAGAAACTTTACCGTTTTCCGGGCTTCTTCATTCAGAAGCGCATCCTGCGGCAATACAACCACGCGGCGGCGGCCAACGTGCTGGGCAATATCCGCGAGGCATCGGCCGAGGATATCAAAAACGACGAGTATTACTCGCCGGGCGACTACTGCGGCGACCTCGGCGTGGAAAAAAGTTACGAACAGCATCTGCGCGGCATCAAGGGCGAGGAAATCCTCATCCGCGACGCCTACGGGCGCATCCAGGGCCGATTTGACAACGGCAACCAGGACGTCGCGCCCGTGTCGGGCCGCGACCTCAAACTGAGCCTCGACATAAAATTGCAGGAATACGCCGAGTCGCTCATGGTGGGGAAGCGTGGCGCGGTGGTGGCCATAGAGCCTCGCACCGGCGAGATACTCTGCATGGTGTCGAGCCCTACTTATGACCCGCGTATGCTTGTGGGCCGCCAGCGCGGCGAGAATTACGCCAAACTCGTCAAAGACCCGGCTCACCCGCTCTACGACCGCTCAATCTCGGCATCGTATCCTCCCGGCTCCACCTTCAAGCCCACGCAGGGCCTTATCTTCCTCGAAGAGGGCATAATAGTGCCGTCGACGCCCTATCCCTGCTTTCACGGCTATATCAGCGGAGGCCTGCGCGTGGGCTGCCACTCCCACGGGGCGCCTCTGCCTCTGAAACCGGCCTTGCAGACTTCGTGCAACGCCTACTTCTGCTGGGGTTTCAAGAACATGATCGACCGGCGCAGCAAATACGGCTCGGCCGACAAGGCTTTCGAAATCTGGAAAAACCACATGGTGTCGATGGGCTACGGCTATGCCCTGGGCATCGACCTCCCCGGCGAGAAACGCGGCCTTATCCCCAACTCGAAATTCTACGACAAATATTACGGCAACGGACATTGGAGCGCAAACACCATCATCTCCGTGTCGATTGGCCAGGGCGAGGTGCTCGCCACTCCGATGCAGATTGCCAACCTTTGCGCCACGGTGGCCAACCGCGGATGGTTTATCACGCCTCACGTGGTGAAGGAAATACAGGACACGGTGCTTCCCGACCAATATCTCGAGAAACGCTATCCGACTATCAAGCAGCAGCATTATCCCGACATAGCCGAGGGCATGCGCATGGCCGTGACCGGCGGCACCTGCCGCGTGGCCGCTTTCCCGGGCGTGGACGTGGCCGGCAAGACGGGCACGGCGCAGAATCCCCACGGCAAGGACCACTCGGCATTCATGGGCTTCGCTCCGTTCGACGACCCGAAGATAGCCGTGGCCGTATATGTCGAGAACGGCGGCTGGGGAGCCACCTTCGGCGTGCCCATAGGCTCGCTTGTGATGGAGAAATATCTCAAAGGGAACATCGACCCTACCCGCAAAGGACTTGAAGAACGAATGCTAACGACAAAATTATTCTATGCTCCGGCAAAAAAATGAAAATACGTCGATATTCCGGTCGCTCGACTGGCCGGTGATCGTGATATACCTGATAATGGTGCTCGCCGGAGTGGTGAGCATATATTCGGCGTCGTACGACTTCGACCATGCAAGCCTTTTCTCATTCGAGGAATTCTCGGGCAAGCAAATCCGCTGGATACTCATGGCTTTCGGCCTTGCCCTGGCGCTGCTGCTTATAGAGACGCGGCTGTATGAGACATATGCCTACCCGGTGTATATCCTGATGGTGATATTGCTTGCGGTGACGCCTATATTCGCTCCCGACATCAAGGGGTCGCGGTCGTGGCTTGTGATGGGGCCGATGAGCCTGCAGCCGGCGGAATTTGCCAAGGTGGCCACATCGCTTGCGCTTGCGAGGCTTTTCGCATCATACAATTTTACACTCAACTCGGGCGCGCTCAACTATGTGAAGGCGTGCGCCATAATTCTCGTGCCATTTGTGCTCATAATCCTGCAAAAGGAAACCGGCTCGGCGCTCGTATTCCTCTCGCTTTTTTTCGTGCTCTACCGCGAGGGCATGACCGGGCTTCTGCTATTCGGAGCGGCGCTGGCCGTGTTTACCTTCGTGGTGTCGGTTTCGTGGGCCGACACCACGATTATGGGCATGACCGCCGGGCAGTTTTATGTGCTGATAACGGTGATGCTAATAATGGTGGTGATGCTCGTGATCTACGGCAAGCGGCGCATGGAGGTGGCGCGCAACGTGCTATTCTTCTTTCTTGCGTCGGGGCTTGTGCTGTGGATTCTGTGCGAGTTCACGCCCGTGGAGGTGAACGGCACTCCGGTGCTTCTCTCGATAATCGGGGTGAGTTGCGTATACGTGTCTATCGAGGTGCTTCGCTCGCGCATCATGGCGTTCTTCATACCGGTGGCCACGGTGTTCTTCGCCATCGTGCTGCTGTTTTCGGTAAACATAGCCTTCGGCCATCTTAAAGATTACCAGCAGAAACGCATCCTCGTGGCATTCGGCATTGTCGACGACCCTCGCGGCGTGGGCTACAACGTGAACCAGGCCAAGATAGCCATCGGCTCGGGCGGCATCGCCGGCAAGGGCTTTCTGGAAGGCACGCAGACCAAACTGAAATATGTGCCCGAGCAGCACACCGACTTTATCCTCTGCACCATCGGCGAGGAGCAGGGCTTCTGGGGCACGATGCTTGTAGAGTTGCTATTCGTGACCCTGATATTGCGCATAATAGCGATAGCCGAGCGGCAGCCCACGGTGTTCGGGCGAGTCTACGCCTACTGCGTGGCGTCGATATTCATATGCCATTTCTGCATCAACATAGGCATGGTGCTCGGGCTGCTGCCCGTGATTGGCATCCCGCTTCCGTTTTTCAGTTACGGAGGGTCGTCGCTGTGGGGCTTCACTATCTTGCTTTTCATCCTGCTGCGCATCGACGCCTCGCGCAAATCGGTGCTGTCGTATTAACAATTTTTGTAATACACGAAAATATTTCGTAGTTTTGCGCCAATAATAAAACGAATCATAGAAGTGAAAAAACTTATCGTAAAAATCATCCTCGCAACAGTGGCCCTGGCGGCAGCAATGCCTGTCGACGCATCGGCACGCCGCGAGGCCACCTTCGGCGTCGAGACAGGATATGCGTCGAAAAACGAGTCGGCAATAGCCGGGCTTTTCTTCCAGTACGACCTCACGGGCAGCATCCGCATCGCCCCCGATGCCGGATTTGTGTTCCGCCACAAGGACCTGGACGCGTTCACGGCCAACGTAAACCTGCATTTTCCGTTCACCTTCCCGGGGCGTGTCGTGGGACTGTATCCCCTTGCCGGCGTGAACTATTCGTCGTGGAACCGTCACGACCTGGATTTCGACACCGAGACCGACGATGTGTCGACGCGAGTGTCGCGCTTTGGCGTGAACTTTGGCGCCGGCGTGGAACTGCGCCCCACCTCTACCCTCAAAATCAAGGCCGAACTGAAATACAACCTCATAAAATCATATTCCGGCTACTTTGTGTCGGTCGGAATCGGATATATATTCTAAGATGTCGAAACCCGTTACAATTCTCGGAATAGAATCGTCGTGCGACGACACATCGGCGGCAGTGATACGCGACGGCATCCTGCTCTCCAACGTGATAGCCTCGCAGAAAGTGCATGAAATATATGGCGGCGTGGTGCCCGAACTCGCGTCGCGCGCGCATCAGCAGAATATCGTGCCGGTGGTGGACACGGCCCTCAGACAGGCCGGCATCGGGCGCGGCGACCTGTCGGCTGTGGCGTTTACCCGTGGCCCCGGGCTTATCGGCTCGCTCCTGGTGGGCACAAGTTTTGCCAAGGGGCTTTCGCTTGGCCTGCGCATCCCGATGGTGGACGTGAACCATCTTCACGGCCATGTCCTGTCGCATTTCGTGCGCCGCGAGCCTGCCGATGAGGTGCCCGAATTTCCATATCTCTGCCTGCTCATATCGGGCGGCAACTCGCAACTTATCCTTGTGCGCAGCCCGCGCGACATGGAAGTGCTTGGCCGCACCATCGACGACGCTGCCGGCGAGGCTTTCGACAAATGCGCCAAAGTGATGGGCCTCCCCTATCCCGGCGGCCCGCATATCGATCGCCTCGCGGCCGAAGGCGACGCCACGGCCTTCCGCTTTGCAAAGCCACACATCCCCGGCCTTGATTACAGTTTCAGCGGCTTGAAGACATCGTTCCTCTACACGCTGCGCGACGGCCTGAAAACCGACCCCGAGTTCATCGACAAGAACCGCGCCGACCTGGCCGCGTCGCTCCAGCATACCATCATCGAGATATTGCTCGACAAACTGCGCCGCGCCGTAGAGCAGACAGGAGTGCGCACCGTGGCTATCGGCGGAGGCGTGTCGGCCAATTCCGGCGTGCGCGATGCCGTGGCCCGCTTCTGCACCGAGCGCGGCATCCGGGCCTTCATTCCTGAGCGGGTGTTCACCACCGACAACGCCGCCATGGTGGCCATCGCCGGCTATTTCAAATACCTCGACTCCGACTTCTGCCCCTACGATGCCGTGCCGTTTGCAAGAGTGACGGTGTAAGGGGATGTAGAATTATTCCGTAAAATGGAATCTATGTCACCCAATAAGCCAAATCGCAAATCGCCACGCGCAGGCTTCCATGACTATTCCGGAGGAGATTATTTCATTACAATCTGTACACTCGACAAAAAACATTATTTCGGCAGTATTATCAATCATGAAATGAATTTGTCAGATATTGGAGTGTATTGTTGCTCGCAAATAAATGAAATCCCAAGGCACTATCAATATGCAGAAGTGCCGCTATATGTAGTCATGCCTAATCATATCCATGCAATAATACATATAGACGACAAATCAACGCCAAAAGCAATTCCTGAATGCAGAACAGCATTGTCGGTAATTATTGGTGGCTTAAAACGTGCCGTCACGATGTATGCCCGTCGCAACAACATCGAGTTCGGATGGCAAAACCGATACCACGACCATATAATCCGAGGGAATCATGACGGAAACAGGATAGCCGAGTATATTCTTAACAATGTGGCCTTGTGGGACAAAGACTGTTTTAATACCCCTTAAATTTATATGCCAAGGGTGTAGGGACGCACGGCTCGTGCGTCCGCGGCGAACCACCTAATCCACGCATATGATAACGGACGCACGAGCCGTGCGTCCCTACACTCTCGCCCAAACCAC